>DATMYT010000653.1:0-6327 GCA_035560855.1 Negativicutes bacterium
ATTGTACATATCTCATTTATTTGCGCCTGCAAAAGTGGGGCGTTTTCTTTTTGCAAACCAAACAGAACTTCAGGGAGGCTGACCCAATATGAAATCTGATATCTTTACGCTACGGCGTGAGCCGCTTGCATACACCGAAGATCAAAAAATCGCGCTGGCGGCTGTAGTCACCTTTTTAGGCGATGCGGATCGCCGGACGTTTGTGTTGGCCGGTTATGCCGGAACCGGGAAAACAACTATCTTGGAAAATATCGCAGCCTATATCAAAAAGCAAGGAAATGAGTGTATCTTGACTGCGCCGACGAACCGGGCAGTCAAGGTACTGACCGACAAAATGCCGGACGAGGCCGGGCAGACGCTGCATCGTTTATTATACGGAGCACCAGATGATGACGGGAACTGGATTCCCCATGTAGAATTTGAACCAGGCCAGGTCGTTGTATGCGATGAAGCGTCCATGATCGGGGAACCAGTGTATCAAGAGTTATCGGATCGGATCACGGCAGCCGGAGCCAAGGTAATTTATGTCGGCGATTCGTTTCAACTCCCACCTGTCGGAACCGATCCAAAGCTGCTAGCCACGCCCGATGTAACGCTACGACAAGTCATGCGTCAGGGAACGGAAAGCAATATTTTGTCGTTGGCAACCGTGGTGCGAACTCTCGGAAAAAAAATATTGCCGGACAGCGGTGCGGCTGGAGTGTCATTAGTAACACCTCGCGCCGTCCTGGGAAGCTTTCTTTTGAATATAAAAAAGGACCAGGATAGCGTTTTTATTTGCGGCAAAAACGAAACCAGGATCGAAATCAACCGCCAAGCGCGCGCTATCAAATTCGGTGCTTCCGTAAGCAATGTCCCGCAGGCGGGTGATCGTTTGATTTGTATCGCCAATGGCCCAAATGTCAATGGAGAGACAGTGATTGCAAATACAGTAAACTGGACCGAGCGGGTAACCGTCGGCATTATGGTTCGTCCCGAAGGCCGCGTTGGCGGTTCTGCCGTAAAAATTAAAGTCCCGGCTTGTTTGGCCGGAATCAACGATGCCAAATATTTATTTTTCCCAGAAGTGGACATTCCAAGTGTATATCACAGCCAAATTGTCGTTGATAAAAAAATCTTCGGCGGCGACTGGCTCGTTGAAAACCGGAAAACACGTCGCTGGGAATTAAATAAAAACACTGTCAACATTGCGACTTTTGCCTATGCCATCACCGCTCACAAGAGTCAGGGCGGTCAGTGGAGCAAAGTTTATCTAGATCAGGATGCATTCCGCAATGACGCACGTTGGTTTTATACCGCCATAACGCGAGCAACCGACGAAGTGCTCATCGCACGAAAAGCCGACTCCAGTTCCCTGAAAATGACCTGGGCGCAAATCAAGGCGGCAATTCAGATTCAGTAAGAACGTTCCCTGTACTTTAGGCCCTCTCTTTTTTTAAGAGAGGGCCTTCTTATTTACTTCAATACCGACAAATCAGTTTTTGACGGAGAATTTATGAATCGTAGTGGACGTGAACCATTGACCCGGTCGCAGAACAGTCGTCGGGAAGTTCGGTTTATTCGGCGAATCCGGAAAATGCTGGGTTTCCAGGCAGAAGCCTTCGCGGAACTTATAGACTTTTCCACCTTTTCCTACATCGCGGGGCACTTTGCCCTCAAGAAAATTTCCGGCATAAAACTGGATGCCGGGTTCAGTGGTGAAGATTTCCAACACCCGCCCGGACGTGGGTTCATATACACGGGCGGCTAAGCTCATGGCATTATCTGTTTTGTTAAGCACAAAATTATGATCATATCCCGGACCATATTTCAGCTGTTCATACGAATCATTGATTCGTGCGCCCATCGCCGTAGGCACGGTGAAATCCATGACGGTGCCCTTTACCGGACGAATTTCGCCAGTAGTGATTAAGGTGCCGTCGACGGGAGTAAAGTTGTCGGCGTGTAGCGTCAGCACATGATTTAATATCGTGCCGCTGCCTGCCCCAGCCAGATTGAAGAACGCATGGTTGGTGAAGTTGACGATGGTCGGTTTATCAGTGACTGCGTCATAGGTAATAATCAGCTCATTGTTGTCAGTCAGCGTGTATAATGCGCGCAGAAGACAATTGCCGGGATACCCTTCTTCGCCATCTTTAAAGTAATATGTCAACTGAAGAGTATGGAAATCAGGTTGTACGGCGTCAAAAACTTGGAACCGGGTGCCCATAATGCCGCCATGCAGGTGATTGGGTCCATTATTGATCGAGAGTTGATAGGGAACGCCATCGAGTGAGAACTGACCCTTGCCGATACGGTTTGCGTACCGTCCCACCGTAGCCCCCATCGACCCTTGGCCGTCGATAGTCTGTTGTAGTGTATCATAACCCAGCACTACATCGCCAAGTTTGCCGTCTTTATCAGGCGCCAGCAGTTGAACCAGTTTGCCGCCATAAGTAGTGATCTTGGCGACCATGCCATTTTTGTTGGTCAGCGTATATAAGTCGACCATTTTCCCATTAACTTCTTTTTGAAAAGCTTCGCGCTTGATGTCGACATAGTCCCCGCCTGCTGCGGCTTTTGCAGTGACAAGCGGCAATTGCACCATAAGAGCTACCAACGTGACCAGGGACAAGAACCAAAGCGTTTTATTCATTTCAATCCCCCTAAAATTTATTTTCGAGAATCAACCAGTTACAGAAAGGCGGATAAGAGTAAAACGGTTTAGTTTTTTTCGATAAAATCACTTCTTTCTTATCATCTATGACTAACATGTTACCACTAGGTCCACTTATTTTCCAGAACAATTCAACTTTTTTCAGAACCCTTTTTTCGTTAAAACCGGGTAGCTGATCTCAGAGCTACAAGCGCCGCATCGAAGTCAAATGATCGGATATCTGCGTCGATCTTGCGATAATAGTTGGGAAATGCCACAGTAAGAAGTTCCTTGTTTTCGTGGAGCACATCGCCCGCCTCTACGCTGTCAACAGCCAGCAAGGCCTCTAGCTTTGCGCAAACTTCTTTGATTTTTTCCCGATCAAACGCGTTTTTCGTCTGAACATGAATCTCCGGTAACTCTTGTTCCAACTGAACAATGAGCTTTTCCAGCGGTTTCCTGAGTCCGTCAATCCCCTCATCGACTGCCTGGCGAGGTTGGTGCTCCCGGATCGCGACCTCGACCTGTTCCGCCAGTTGCTGCACCCCCGTCGCGCCAATAGAGCCGGACCCGCCTTTCAATGTGTGGGCGATTCGCTGCGCAGTATCCCAGTCGTTGCTCTCAAGCGCCTTGAGAATTTCGGCTGCAGCGGATTTTTGACCCATAGCGAATTTACGCAGCATGGAGCGGTAGAGTGGTTTCTTACCGAGCACGCGTCGCAACCCGTTCTCCACATCGAGTCCCTCGATGCCGGACGGCAGATTGACCTCGTGCCTGTCCTGCGGCTTGATCCATTTCAATAGTATTTTCCACAAAATCTCGGGTTCGATTGGTTTGGCAATGTGATCGTTCATTCCTGCCGCCACGCAACGATCACGATCGCCCTGCATGGCATTGGCGGTCATAGCCACCACCGGCAGTTTCGCAAAGCGTTCATCCTTACGGATCTCCATAGTCGCCGTCAATCCGTCCATCACCGGCATTTGCATATCCATCAGTACAATATCGTAATCATTCGCCCTGACCTTATCTAGCGCAATCTGACCGTTTTCTGCCAAATCAACGGCGAAACCGGCATATTGCAGCAGTTCGGTTGCCAATTCCTGATTCATCTCATTGTCGTCCACCAACAGAACGCGCGCGTCTTTAATAGTGACGAGCTGTTCAAATGTATTGCTTGGCGAGTCTCCCGCAATACGCGCACCATCGGCGACTCCACCCAAAATACGTACCAAGCCGTCGAAGAGCATCGAAGAATTGATTGGCTTGAGCAGCACACCCTCTATTCCCGCTTCTGCTGCACCGCGAACGACATCCTCGTAATCAAAAGCAGTCACCATCATTATATGCGGCAGTTTGTCAAACGGACGTTCCCGCAGTCGTTTTGCCGTTTCGAACCCATCCATGTTCGGCATCTGCCAGTCGAGGAACACAACCTCATAAGGCATACCATGCGCTTCGGCGCGCGCCACGGCAGCAACAGCAGCGGATCCGGACTCTACCTGATCGACCCGAAATCCCATGCCGTCAAGCAAATCGTTCAGTACCAGGCGGGCGTTTTCGTTGTCGTCCACCACCAGTACGCGCTTACTCTGCCAGTCATCCGACATCGCAACCTTGCTCCGCCGCTCACCGCCCTTGGCAAGTCGCGCCGTAAACCAGAAGGTGCTGCCCTTGCCAAATTCACTCTCTACCCCGACTTCCCCACCCATCAGCTCAGCCAGTTGCTTGGCGATGACCAGCCCAAGTCCGGTGCCGCCGAATTTCCGGGTAGTCGAGGCGTCAGCCTGCGAAAAACTTTGGAACAGTTGCCCCATCTGCTCGGACGTCAGACCGATCCCTGTATCGTGTACGGCGCAGTAAATCAGGACATCCTTTTCCGTCTCCTCCCGGAGATGAATCGCAATGTCGATCTCGCCGTGCTGCGTAAACTTAACGGCATTGTTGCCATAGTTGATCAGAATCTGCCCCAGCCTGAGCGAATCGCCGATCAGATTCGGCGGCACGTTCCCGTCTACGTCAAAAGCCAGCTTCAACCCTTTGGCGGAGGCTTTCTCAGCGATCAAGTTCGCCACATTGTCGAGCACTTCCGCAAGTTCGAACTCAGTGTTCTCGACCGTCAGTTTGCCAGCCTCGATTTTGGAGAGGTCGAGAATGTCGTTGATAATACTGAGCAGATGTTGGCCGGAACTCTGTATCTTCTTGATATAGTCGCGTTGGCGCTGCGTCAATTCAGTCTTCAGCGCCAAATGGGACATCCCGATGATAGCATTCATTGGCGTGCGAATTTCGTGGCTCATGCTGGAAAGGAAATCTGATTTTGCGAGGTTGGCTTTTTCGGCTGCAGCTTTGGCGTGGGTCAGCTCGATGTTTTTTTCCTGCAGGGCCTGATCCAAACGATTGCGCTCGGTGACGTCGCGTGCAGCAGCAAACACGCCCTGTAGCTTCCTGTCCCGATCATACAAAGTGGTCGCGTTGAGAGACACCACTGTTTCCTTGCCGTCCCGGGCGCGTGCCGTAAGTTCATAGTCGTTGACCTTCTTGTCGCTAAGCACCAGTTTGATACTCGTCTCTGCCTGGTCCGGATCGGTGAAATAATTCTTGAACGGCGCACCAATCAGCTCATCGCGCGTACACCCGGTGAGCGCCTCCATCTGCTTGTTCACGTCGGTGATGATGCCGGACGGATCGGTGGTCATCAGCGCATCAATGTTGGATTCGAACAGGGAACGTGTGTAGAACTGATGGTCGCGCAGACGCTGACTGAGCAATTTCTGCTCTTCCTCGACCTGCTTGCGCGCAGTGTTGTCGGTACCAATCAGCAGATAGCCAATAATGGCGTCCTGGTCGTCCCGTAGCGCCGTGACAGACACCACTGCCGAGAAACGGCTGCCATCCTTGCGAATATAGGTTAGTTCGTAAATATCCTCGATCCCACGAGAAGCCTTGAACACCAACGCTTCAAAACCCGGCGTAATCGGAGTTCCGAGCTCTACGCTCAATTCCTTGGCGCGTGCGATTACTTCCTGCGGATCGGAAATATCGGCCGGAGTGATCTTGTTCATTACTTCAGCCGCAGTGTAGCCCAACATGCGCTCAGCCCCGACATTGAATATCTGAATGACGCCTTTCGCGTCGGTAGCGATGCTCGAAAAATTGGCGCTGTTAAAAATCGCACTTTGCAGCGCACCTGCCTTGATCACCGCTTCTTCCGCATCAGTTCGGCGTGCGTCTTCGTTTTTCAATTCATGGTTTGTACGTTCGGATACTGCCGTTTCTTTCTCCACGACCTGAGCAACCTCGGCAGTCTCAGCCGTCTTGGCCTCTTCCACGTTGGCTAGAGCGATCGTTTTCCATTCCTCTTGCTCGCGCTCCATCGAGGTCATTTTATCTCTATCCATGTGTTTTTTACCTCACAATACGCTATTTTCAGCCTGCAACCGACAGGATATTTATACTTTAGCTATAGCATACGCTTCATTCGCGCGAATAGCATTAGTACGACAAAACAATGTTTACACAAAAAAGCCGGGGGCGTTCTATTACAACAGTAACAAAACGCCCCCGGCTGATGATTAGTGGCGACTATATGGTTTATGTCAATCGCGTCGTTACTTTTTCACCAACGCAAATCCAATATCAATGGCCTTGCGGTTCTTATCCTCGGTTCCCTTGGGAACCCGGGCCAGTAC
>DATMYT010000654.1:0-2886 GCA_035560855.1 Negativicutes bacterium
CGACAATGGAGACGGGATACCTGACAGAAAAGTAACAGCCATGCTGTATAATTACCAGAAGTATGGTAATAATTGTGGTCAGATTCGCTTATTGAGTTTCGACCCACTGACACGTTCAATTCATGTAACAACTTACTCGCCATATACTGGAAAGTATTATGATGACAGCTATTTTCATTCGGCGGAGTTCGACTTGGAGAATTCATTTTGAATTCGAGTTGGGGAAATAACAGCAGCCAATCCTTTGCGGGTTAACATGTGGGAAAAAGGAAAGAGCCGATTTTGATTGAGTTAATCGGCTCTATTTAGTGGTGCGACCGGAGCGATTTGAATTCTCGCCATTGTGATAGAGAGCAAAAAACACCTGAGCTTTAACAGTTTTATATCACACGAAATATCACACGACATCCTGATTTTCCGAATTACTCGGTCATAGTGCGAGTGTTCGAGTCTTACTGCAAGATTATCATTTAACTGTAGTTCAGAAACACGATATTGTGATTATCGAGTAATACACCAAAGTGGGTTACTAAGTGGGTTTTTGGAAAACAAAAAGAGCCGGAATCGTTAGATTCTATCGGCTCTTTTACTGGCTCCCCCTGCTGGACTCGAACCCGAATTTGCCGATTCGCGCATGCGAATCATAGGTGCGTATTTACGGAAAAAGTGCCTAATTCCGGGCTTTTCGGGGGATCGTGTTTTTAGGAGCGGATTCGTAATTCATGCCTTTTAACCCGCAAGTGGGTTACAAAGTGGGTTTTGGGACTGCGCTAAATATCGCGTCGAATCGTTGCTCAACGTATTCCGCCGCTTGCTCGTCCTCGCCGGAAACCGCCTGCCCATAGATCCCTTCTGTGTCCATGCTGGCAGCATGACCGACCCTCCGGCGCTTCAAACCCTCCGGCATGCTATTGTTGATCGATACGAACGTATGCCGCCAGCCATATGGCGTTATACCTGGCGTGATGTCTGCTTTCTTCCGGAACACCTCCCAGCTATGGGCAACCGCACATTGCATGGTATGATCCCCGTCGTGCTTAGGGAATATCCATGGCGAGATGATGCCGCGTTTCTTAAGCACCGCGCGCTGAGCTGAAAGCACGTCCAGTTCGTACTTGCCGAGCCACAGGATACGTTTTGCGTTTTCGTTTTTGCCGGGGGTAATGACACCGCGGTAGCTGATTGATCTTTGAATAAAGAGCCGGCTGCCCGTTATATCGGACCAGCGCAGACCTATCAGTTCTCCGGGTCGTAACCCGGTCAAAACTGCAAATTTGAAGAGGTTGCTGTAAGGAGAGTCTTTTCCTTGCCAGAGCTTTATGATATCGTCGGGTTGCAGGATGACTTTCTTTCCCTTTGGCGCAGATTTCGATATCGTCAAATCCTCCGTCGAAAGAACTGCGTATCGGTTCATACGGATCCACTTGGTGAACGCAGCCAGAGTCCCGCGGATGTTTGATATGCTCTTCCAAGCCAGTCCTTTCTTTGCTGCACCGTCCAGTATCGCCTGTAAGTCACCTTCAGTTACCTTCGATATTGCTTTCTTACCTATGAGCGGAGAGACGTAAAGTCCCCAGGAGGTATTTGCCTTTATGATGGCATCAGCGCTGGTTATCGTTCCCACCCACTTTGGCCAGAGCACGGAAACCGGTGTGGAACTATCGATGGTTTGAGATGTCAGCCAGTCATCGGCTTTCTGATTCGCCTCGGCTTTTCCAGCGCGGCCGGGAATAGAGCTTGTGAATGCGCGGCGGATGCCGTTTGCTTGTACCTTGATTTGCCAGCGCTTCTGTTCCTTAAGCCACTGTGCTTCAACGATTCTTGTTGGCAAAACAATCCCTCCTTCAATAAATCTATACGCACACAATTGATCACTCTTGTGGGCGAATTAAGCAAGATCATTGTGCAATCCTGTTGGGTTATGATATATTTAGGGCGCAGAAAAGCGACCCTCCCCTGGGTATCTATTATCTGCATCCGCCGCCCCGGTGTTCGCAGCGCCGGGGTGGTTTTTTATAGAGCTTTGTAGTCTGGATCGTATATTACCATAGATTTACTTCTCCAGAATCAACTTCGCAATATCAATTGCTGAATTCAATATTGAGTAGTTGATGCTTTCGACCAAGACGATCTTTCGGCCGTCCTTGCATATGGTAACGCATTCTTTGCCATTACAGATGGCATTGAAATACTTCTCCATATTCCTTTCAAATTCGTCAAACGCAATCTCGATCATAATGAGACTCCTAACGGCATTCAGCATCAGATAGTTCAGGATGGATCTCAATTGCACAACCGTTTGAAAGCGGCATCGATTTGAACACTTTATTCTTCACATAAGCGATACAAGCAGGGCAGGGACTCATCATCGAACTGCTGTTGCAGCCATCAGTATAGGGGGGATAAAGAACCATACCATCATCCTCGGATACCGTGACATACATGGTACGCGGGAATTTGGGTCCGTATTTTTTACAATTCACCAATGCTCGTATCTGGTACTTCGTAATCATTCTTCTCAACTCCAATCAAAACGAAAAGCGAACGTGTGTTCGTATTATTGCACATTTCTGCGGCAATGTAAAGATATTTGCAGAGTGTGTTTGTTTATTTTTCGCAAGTCTGAAAGCATGAAAGGCATAAAAAAGCAACCCTCCCCTGGGTACCTATTATCTACATCCGCCGCCTCGGTGTTCGCAGCACCGAGGCGGATTTCTATTTGATTACTTTACGTTCCAGCGGTTACCGCAATTTTGACAGACTGCTACGGATCGAGTAATGGAAACGACTTTTGTTTTCTTGCCAAATAGTACGACAAGCAGCTTCCAGATCCCAAATAGAAGCCAAGCAATGATTTCCCACCACCAGCCGATGAAAACCCAATAC
>DATMYT010000655.1:0-2246 GCA_035560855.1 Negativicutes bacterium
GATATGGAGACAGCTATCCAAGCTCTGCGGGCAGGGGCGTATGACTATCTGCTGAAACCGATTAACGTGGAAGAACTGGCGATGATTACCGACAGAATAGCCGAACACCAGTCTTTGCTACGTGAGAATAAGGTGCTGACCGAGCGTTTCAGTGATGAAGTGCAGGCGGCGACCGAAGAGACCAGGCGGGAACTGTCCCGGCTCAAGCGGGTACTGGTGCAGGCGATAGGACTTGATAACATTGGCGTTTTTTCCAAAGAAATGCAAAGCATTGTCGAACTGGCCAAAAAACATCATGAAAACCGTTCGATACCGGTCCTCATCGAGGGAGAGACTGGTGCAGGCAAGGAAATAATTGCCCGAATCATTCATTACGGTGACATGGATGACGATATGCATAAACAGGCGCCATTCATTGACGTAAATTGCGCTGCAATTACCGCTAATTTGTTTGAAAGCGAATTGTTTGGCTACGACCCGGGCGCTTTTACCGGCAGTTTGACAAAGGGACAGAAGGGTAAGCTCGATCTGGCACAAGGCGGCACTTTATTTCTGGACGAAGTGGGAGAGATACCTTTTGAATTACAAGGTAAACTACTTAGAATGATTCAGGAAAAAGAGTTTTACCGCGTCGGTGGTTTAAAGAAAATTAAAGCAGATGTGCGGATCATCTGCGCGACAAATGCGAATTTGGAGCAAGCGGTTGAACGGGGAACTTTTCGAAAGGACTTATTCTTTCGACTAAAAGTAGGTTATTTCGTCATTCCTCCGCTTCGTGAGCGACGCGAAGATATTATTCCGCTGACACAAATGTTTCTGCGACAATTTTCCGGACTAAAGCCAAACAGGTTCCGGAGCATTACCGATAATGCGGCAAAAATATTGCTCGTCTATGACTGGCCGGGAAATGTGCGCGAGCTTCGGAATACAATGGAATGGGTCTCATTTATGTATGACGACAGTGAACTCAAATCAATTCATCTGGCTAAATTAAAGAGTAAGAATCAACCCCAGCCAAGCCTGCCTGACAATGGACAAGCGGCTGCGGCCGAAAGGTTAACCCTGCCCGCCGGCGGGTCTCATCTGGAAGAATATACTGACTGGGTCATCCAGCAAGCTTTGGATGCGTGCCATGGCAATAAAACAGCGGCAGCCATGCGTCTGGGAATCTCGCGACGTTCGCTTTATAGCCGGTTGGAACGGAAAAAGGTCAAATAGATGGTTTGAAAAGAGTCGATATAAGGGGGGAACAGATCTTGAACAAGGAGCAGAAATTACGACCCCAATCAGAAACGGATCGATTGCTTTGCCGTGTCCGCATCTTGTATATAGAAGATGACATCGGTCTTGGACGACTGATGCAAAAAAGATTGGAACGCATGGTCTATATGGTGGATGTTGCCCAAGATGGCCAGGAAGGACTAAACCGTTTTGCCAATGGCTCCTATGATGTTGTAATTACGGATTACAGCATGCCGATTGTAAACGGGCTGGAAGTATTGCAGGAGCTCAAAGATTTAACGCCGGTTATTATCCTCACCGGACAGGGTGACGAAAAAGTCGCCGTGACGGCAATGAAGCTCGGCGCTGCTGATTATGTGACGAAAGACACGGCAGGGGATTATATCGAACTTCTGCCGTCAATTATCGATCGGGTGATGGAAAGGCAGCAGCTTATCAGCGACAGGCGCCAAGCCCGGACTGAACTGCGAGCGAGTGAAGAGCGTTACCGGGCGATCGTTGAAGACCAGACAGAGATGATTTGCCGTGTTCAGCCCGGCGGTCAACTGACCTTCGCCAATGGGGCTTTTTGCCGTTACTTCGGGATACGGCCGACTGACATCGCTTTTCAAGACCTTGCAACGCTATTATCGAAAAAAACGTATCAGGATATGAAGGGAATTTTAAAAACGTTAACACGCCAAACTCCGGTAAAAATGATCTTTCACAGCCTCAAAATGGCCGATGGCAAAGTTTCCTCGCTGGAGTGGACCTGCCGGGCTATATTTGACGATAGCTCCAAACTTGGGGAATATCAACTGGTAGGACGCGATATTACCGAGCTCAAAAGGATTGAAGAGGCTTTGCGGGAAAGTGAAGCGAGAAATAGCGCCCTGCTTAGTGCGATACCGGACCCTATTCTGCGAATTGAAAAAAATGGCAATTGCGTAGATATACGGTCGAAGAAAAACCATACTTTAGAGTTATCGGCTGATTTTATCGGCAAAAACATTACCGAATTCTTT
>DATMYT010000656.1:0-2459 GCA_035560855.1 Negativicutes bacterium
GGCTATGACAATTTTATTATCCGGAGAACAGCTCTCTTCAAAGTGTTGAAGATATCTCCCGACTCGGTATCAAAGCGTTATTTTCTCAGACGCTTATTCTGCCTGCCGAAGAGATGCATATTTAGCGGTTGATGGGTTCGATCATCCACTACCGACCAACGAGGATATGTTGATTGTAGCAAAGCTCTTGCACGTAGGATATCAAATATGCTATTGTGCGAATGCTGTTGTACTGCATTCGTACCGAGGCTTGTATAAGCGAAATATTTATTATTTCCCCGATGTAAGGAGAATTTTGTGAAAAAAGCTATACAATGGGTTCGCAATTTCATAAGATATAAAGACCTTTTTGCGCAGCTTGTCATACGAGACATCAAGCTGAAATACCGTAGAAGTTTTTTGGGCTATCTCTGGAGTGTACTCAACCCCTTGTTCACTATGCTGATTATGTGGGTAGTCTTCTCCAATTTGTTCCGTTTTGATATTGAGTATTTCCCTGTTTATTTACTAACCGGTCAAATCCTGTTCGGATTTATGACAGAAGCGACGAATGCCTCTATTGTATCCATCATCGGCAATGCCGCACTCTTAAAGAAGACTTATATCCCCAAGTATATTTTCACGGTTTCACGGGTAACCAGTTCTCTGGTTAACCTCTTGCTATCCATGATCGCGCTCGTTATCGTAACGTTGATTACCGGTGTCCCGTTAACTTGGCACATGCTGTTTCTCATCTTCCCGATTTTACAGCTATACTTTTTCTGCTTAGGGCTTGGGTTGTTTCTCGCGCAGGGCTCTGTGTTCTTCCGCGACTTACAGTATATCTGGGGCGTGATCGTTACGGCATGGATGTATATTACACCCATTTTTTACCCAATCAGTATCATGCCGGAACAATTGCAAACCCTTATCAAATTCTGCAACCCAATGTACGCGTATATCGCGCAATTTAGAGATTGCATCCTATATGGTGTTCCTTCCGGCCCGAACCTCTACATTGCCGGAATCGGTTGGGCGTTGATCATGATGTCCATTGGCGTATGGCAATTTGTGAAAAATCAAGACCGGTTCATTTTGTATATATAACGGAGGGCACATGGAAAGCAAAAACTTAGCGATAGATATCAATAATGCGACAGTCCGCTTCAATATGGCAACCGAGTGTATTTTTAGCATAAAGGAGTATTTTGTTAAACTTGTCAAAGGACAACTCATGTTTCAAGAGTTTTTCGCGTTACAAGAAGTATCGTTGCAAGTAGAAAAAGGAGATTCCTGGGGATTTGTGGGCACAAACGGTGCAGGAAAATCCACTCTGCTGAAACTGATCTGCGGAATTTTAAAGCCTTATAAGGGAACTGTGCAAGTCTATGGCTCCATCGCTCCGTTGATCGAACTTGGCGCAGGCTTTGATCCCGAAATGACCGCACGGGAGAATATTTTCCTCAATGGTGCAATACTGGGGCACACGAAAATATTTATGTCCGAACACCTTGATGAAATCGTTGATTTCGCCGAATTGAGGGAATTCCTGGATGTACCGATTAAGAACTTTTCCTCTGGAATGACGGCGCGGCTGGGTTTTTCTATCGCTACGATGGTGCAACCTGAAATATTGGTCGTTGACGAGATTCTCGCGGTGGGTGATTATGCCTTTCAACAAAAGTGCCATGCACGCATGGAGAACATGCTCAAAGGCGGCACGACTTTGCTGTTTGTTTCCCATTCTGTAGAGCAAGTGAGGGCGCTGTGCAAACACGCTCTATGGCTGGAAAAAGGACGCGTTGTAATGTCAGGCGAATCAACCGAAGTATGCGATGCCTATATGACATCCAAGCAATGAGAAGAATATACTGATTGCAGTTTGATGGCGACTTATTAGGGTGAGCAATGCCTCGCTGAGCGAATAAATTCCATACTTCTGCAAACGAAGCAGAACTTCGTCTTGAATGTACAGAATGGCTGCTCTATGGATGAAACGTATTCGATTTTATCCGGCTGAGCGGCAAGTTATCAGCAAACGAATTTTTTCGTGCCACAAAAATGCGGTATGTACTCAGTCTACACAATGATACGCATAGAATGGCGTAATAACTTGTTAGGAAGAGAGTCTCATTATGGTTTACGATTTGGATATTTCAACCCTTCCTCCTCATTCCAGCGTCTGGAAAATTTTAAATCAGATTCGTCCGGGTTCCCGTGTGTTGGAGTGTGGCTGCGCAACAGGATATATGACTAAATACATGTGCGAAGCGCTTCATTGTCAAGTCTATATCGTGGAGTACGAACAAGCCGCATTTGAAAAAGCAATACCGTATGCAACGGATGGAATCTGCGCCGATCTAATGCAAACAGAATGGCTGGATCGTTTTCGCCATTTGTCGTTTGACTATATTATCTTTGCGGACGTTTTGGAGCACCTAACGCAGCCTTTAGACGTTGTTAAGCGCGCGGTTTTGCTT
>DATMYT010000657.1:0-5580 GCA_035560855.1 Negativicutes bacterium
GCGTTATAATATGTAGTGATATTTTAAACAGATTGTGTCATGGTCATCGTCACCAGTATCCATCAATTGTGACGGAAAGCGGGTGAATTTATTTGGAAAATAGGCCACGTGTATTAATTATTGATGATGAACCCCAAATCAGAAAGTTGCTGAAAGTATCTCTTTCCGCGCATGGCTATGAGGTTTTCGAAGTTACCTCAGGAGCCGACGGCGTCAATCAGGCCGCCGTTATTAAGCCGGATCTCATCATTTTGGACCTGGGATTACCCGATATGGACGGCAAGGAAGTCGTTCGCCGACTACGCGAATGGTCCGACACTCCGATTTTGGTTCTTACCGTGCGAGATCAGGAAAAAGAAAAGATTGACGTATTGGATGCCGGCGCCGATGACTATATTACCAAACCCTTCAGTGTTGGCGAACTGTTAGCTCGAATGAGAGTCTCCATGCGGCGCGCCGCGCACACCGGCGATGAACCAATCATCCAGTGTGGCGGCCTATCAATTGATCTGTCGCAACGGCGAGTCCTCGTTGACGACCAGGAAATCAAACTAACACCGACCGAATATGAAATTATAAAAATACTGGCTCAAAATGCCGGTAAGGTTCTGACCCACCGTCAACTATTAAAAGCCGTCTGGGGCGACACTTATTCAGATGACACGCATTATATTCGTGTATATATCGGGCAACTCCGTCGAAAAATCGAGCCCAACCCTACTCAGCCCCATTACATCATCACCGAATCCGGCGTGGGATATCGACTGATGAGTAAGTAGTTTAGCACCATTTCAGCAAACGCTGCTCCACATTGCCGAGATTGCTTCACGTCGTCAAGTGGTAAAGGAGAAATGTCGTTCCATCGAACGAAGCGATATTAAATGCACGATGCATGGAGTGGAATGACTGCGGATATACAGGCGGGAACTTGACCAAATCGAATTGGATTTAGAATCCGCGGCAAAGGAGTGGAATGCCGCAAAATCATCCATATTCAAACTTCAAAATTATCTTGCATACTTCTTCGGGATGGTTGGCAAAAAACTCCATCCCTTTTTCTATTCTACTTTCGTGTTTTTTTTTTGTATTTCGCCGACATTGATTTCAAATCCTGCAAAAAACCTCCGCCCGTATTCGTATACGGGCGGAGGTTTTTCTCACCAGAATGGTTATGGAATGCATACACGCAGGCTTCAAACTCTAAATTGGTTAATGGTTTCTTGCAGATCCCCTGCCAACTTAGCCAACGCCTGACTGGAGGAAGCAATCTCTTCCATTGACGCCGACTGTTCTTCTGTCGCCGCAGAAATCCCCTGCGCATCAGCTGCCGTTTTTTGGCTGACCTTTTCAATATCGTTGACGGATTCGTTGATTTTTCGACTGCCCATAGCCACTTCTTTGACGGTAGCAGACACTTCCGCGATCTTTGCAGATAAGCTCCCCACCATGTCCGCTATGGATTCAAAGCCTTCGCCAGCAGAATTGACAAGGTTTACGCCAGCTTCAACATCGCCCTTCGCTTGTTGCATTTGAACCACAGTCCCCTGAATGCTTTCATCATTTTCCCGTATAAGCGCTGTAATCTGTTGAGCTGCAGTTTCTGTTTGTTCCGCCAGTTTTCGGACCTCCTCCGCCACCACGGCAAATCCTCGTCCGGCTTCGCCGGCCCGCGCAGCTTCAATAGCAGCATTAAGAGCCAATAGGTTAGTCTGTCCTGCAATTCCTGAAATCAATCCGACGATCTCTGCAATTTTTTGGGAGCTGCTCTGCAGGGCTATAACAGACTTGGCCGTAGTTGCAGTTCCATGACCGACCCTCGCCATCTGAGTTACTGCACTTTCTATCCCTTTACGACCTGTTTCGGTATGTGTAACAGATTGATTCGCAACTTCCGAAAGATTACCTGCGGTAGTCGCCATCCCATCAAGCGAATTCGTCATTTGTTTAACGATCGCCGCTGCATCGGTAACTGATTCAGTCTGTCTGGACGCGCCTTCCGCCATTTGCATGACCGTCCCTGCCACCATGTTCGATGCTTCTGCTGATTGTTGTGCGCTGGCTGTCAACTGTTCAGACGATGCAGCCAGTTGTTCGGCTGCCGACGAAACCTTTCGCACCAATTGATTCAAGCTGGAAGTCATTTGATCCATGGCTTTCGCCATTTTACCAATTTCATTATTGGACCGAAGGTTAAGAGGTTTGACCCGCAGATCGCCACCCGCGATCTGCATGGCAATATCAGAAACTTGCGTGATAGGACGAGTAAATCGTGTCGCCATTATAAACACCAGTACGCATGCGATCAACAAGGAGGCAATCCCACTGAACATAGACGCCTGCACCAAGCGGTCCAATAGCCCGGTCACTTCATTAACCGGAACATTGGATGTAAAACCCCAGTCTGTTCCGGGAATGGGAGCGTATCCGGCATATTTATTCACTCCGGCATATTCGTACATCATAATTCCGTTTTCGCCTTTTGCCATACGTGCTGCAAAGTCTTTAACCGGAGCAGGAATATTGGCATCCTTTATAAAATTTTGCACCATCGCCACTTTGGGGTCAGGATGTGCGATTGCCAGTCCATCTTTCTGGAGAATAGCTCCATAACCGGTCTTTCCTTGCTTGATCTTTGCCACAATCGCCGTTAAGTCATCAATCGTGATTGTGCCGCCGAGCATCCCGTCAACTTTCCCGTTTCGCATGATCGGCGATGCAATAACAAGTACCGCCTTATTATCGACTTTAGAAACCACCGGATCAGCAATCATCGGTTTACCAGTACTCATCACTTTTTGAAAGTAGTCCCGATCTTTCAAATTTGAGGTACTGCCATTAGAATAATAACTGTTTCCGTTTGTATCGACCACGAAGAAACGCAGATAGCTTGGATTCCGTTTAATTTCTGCGGCCAAATACGGAATGACCCTTTCTTTATTATTTTCAACCACCAGAGGTGAATTGGCCAGCATCCCGACTTCCGCAACCCGTGTTTCCAGCCACTGTCCGAGATCTCCCGCTCGGATTGCAGCCTCATTCTTCAATCGGTCGCTCGTCTCCGCCATCAAGTCTTGTCTCAGCATGTAATAATTAGCGCCACTAGCTGTAGATACCGCAAGCACTAGTAAGACTGCGACGAACAATACCAATTGGTTGCGAATACTGGACACAATCATCCCTCCGTATATTTTTATGCCGCCTATTGCATTGTTTTAACAATATTATTGCATTCGCCGTTATGAAAACAAATTCTTTTGCATAATTAAAATTTTCTGAAACAACCTTGCATTTTTCTTACCCACCGCTTTTGTTATTTCCGAACGCACGTATGCACCGCCGCAATTCCGCCGCTAAGTCGCGTGAACTGCACTTCCGACATATTTGTTTGCCTGATTCGATCCGCCAATCCCTCTGCGCCTGGAAACCTGCGCAAAGACTCCGGCAGCCATTGATAATCCGATTCTGAGCTATGCCCAAGATTACCAATACTCGGAACTATATATCGAACAAACAACCCATGCCCCTGCCTGAATATCGGCCACACAGGGTGTGACAACTCCAGGCATATCAAGCGTCCTCCCGGTTTTAATACCCGCCGCATTTCGCAGATTCCCCGATCAATATCAGGAAGATTTCGCAATCCAAATCCAATTGTCACCCCATCGAAAGTTCCATCTGGAAACGGCAATTCCATAGCATCAGCTTCAATCCAACAAATCGGCCGCAACAGATTCGCCTGCTGTTCTGCCTGCTTGGCAACTGTCAGCATGGACGCGGTAAAATCAAGTCCGGTCACTTCACCCTCATTGCCGAGGATCCGTCGTATCTCAATGGCTAATTTTCCTGTGCCGCAACAAACATCCAGCCAGTGTTCATCTGCTTTGGGAGCTGCCAACTCCATCGTCCGGCGTCGCCAGTACTTATCCAGATTCAGGCTCAATATTGTATTCATCAGGTCATATCTCCCAGCAATACGGGAAAACAACCCATGAACCATTTGTCTATGTTTATCCATTTTTATCTTCCCATCGCTTTCATAAACAACTACATTTTCCAGGCTTAATGAGCCTTTTGTTTCATCCTATCAGGCCATGTCCTATCTTTTAGAAGCTCGATAGCGGCAAGCTCAGGCACCGCTTTGCTCACAAGATATCCTTGAATCGTATCGCAGCCCAGCTGGATCAATCGCTCCAGTTGCTCCGACGTCTCAACGCCCTCCGCCACTACCGACATGCCCAAGGCATGAACCATATCAATAATTGACGCGATAAGCGCTACTTGTTCTGAGTCGGTGGCAATCAAATCAATAAAAGTTTTATCAATTTTGACGGTTTGCACCGGCAAGCTGCGCAAATAAGTCAGTGACGAATAGCCGGTTCCAAAATCATCCAACGACAAATGCACGCCCAAGGCCCGCAATTCGGCCAATATCTTCACACTATCCTCCATGGATTCAATGAAGATATTTTCAGTGACTTCGATTTCCAGACAGGTTGCCGCTAATTCCGTTTCGGTACATGAAGCCTGAATACTCTGGATGAAACCCGTTGCGACCAACTGTCGCGGAGATACATTTACCGCAATCCTGACTCCTGAATATCCTGCTTTGCCCAGTTTGCGGGAAAATCTACAAGCTTCCTGCACCACCCACACGCCAATCGATTCGATCAGATGACTTTTTTCAGCCAGCGGGATAAATTGTGCGGGTGAAACATTCCCATGCTGTGGACTATGCCATCGCAACAACGCTTCAAATGCAATCACGCTACCGTCATCGAGAGATATTTGCGGTTGATAATACACCTCAAGTTCGTGATTTGCTAGTGCATTGCGCAGCCCATTGATTAGTTGCATATTTCCAAAGGCGGTTTCTTGCATCGACTGTTGGAAAAAACGCCAGCACCGTTTTCCGTTACGTTTGGCTTCGTAGAGAGCAGCATCGGCATTTCTGAGTATTTCTTCCGTCGTTTTCCCATCTTGCGGATACATTGCAATTCCGATGCTGGCGGATGCTTGAAAGCGCAGCCCCCGTACCTCATACTCACGACTTAGTGTTTCAACAAACTCAGACGCCATTCGCTCCACCTTATCCGGGTCAGTCTTCCCGGGAATCAAAACGATAAACTCGTCGCCGCCGACACGAGCTACGAGAGAGTCCGGTTCCGCAATGCTTACCAGATGCATGGCCGCCGTAATGATCATTGCATCGCCATAACTGTGACCATAGGAATCATTAACCATTTTCAGGTCGTCCATATCAATATATAGCAATGTGCCGGATGGAGGACTCTCTGGTTTGATCTCCAGCTCCCTGTTCAAAACGGCAGTTAACTTAACTCGATTGGGCAGACCCGTTAATCCATCGTAATAGGCCAGACGTTCCACTGTCTGCTCATGTGTTTTCTCCTCTGTCGTATCCATAGCCAGAATCACAAACTGACCACGCTTGGGACTATAAAGAGAAACAGACAGGTATTTTTTTAAGAGCTTCGAGAAAATATTTATCTTCCTTGTATTCCTTGAAATAGCGACCTCGCCGCATGTTTCAATATACTCGCGGTCCATTTCCGGAAAAATTTC
>DATMYT010000658.1:0-2341 GCA_035560855.1 Negativicutes bacterium
GATATGAATGATAAGCTGCAAGCTGTCCTTTATTCCGGACGTAAACTTACTGACAGCCAAGAGCAGATGTCACCCCCACAGCAGGCTGAAATTCAAAACCTGCTGGATCATGTGAACCAAGGCTTTTTGACGTTCGGGCCCGATCTGAAGGTGAAACAGCAATACAGCGCCGAGTGCGTGCGCATTTTTGGCGGAAGCATTGCCGGAATGTCGATTGTAGAGTTGTTGACTCAACAGGGAGATGTGGACGGGGAAGCGCTGCGGGATATAATTGAAGCTGCATTTTCAGCTTCGCAAGAACGTGGGCAGGCGCTGTTGCGTCAGCTACCTTCAGTTATAAAAATAGGGGATAAGACTATCCGTGCAGAGTATAAGCTTATTTTCCGAGCTATTAATGCGAGAGAACAAGCGTTGCTTATGATGATTCTGACCGATATCACCGAAAAACGTAAAGTTGAGGCGGAAATCCATTACCTTTGTTATTACGACAAGTTGACGTCCCTTCACAACCGTGCTTATATTGAAAAAATGATTTTCGAACTGGAGCAGGTGGATAACACCATGATGAGTGTGATCGTGCTTGACATGAACGGCCTTAAACTTACCAATGATGTTTTTGGACATGCGCACGGGGATAGGCTATTAATCGCCATGGGCCAAGTATTGCAAAAAGTTTGCCGTCAGACGGATATTATCGCACGGTGGGGTGGCGATGAATTTTTAGTTTTGTTGCCGCAGACCTGCAGTAGCGCTTGTGAACAAGTTTGTAAACGTATCCGCGAGGCCTGTGACCAGTCCGGGAACATTCCTGTCCGATTGAGCGCGGCGATTGGCGCGGCTACCGGCGAGAGCGGGAAAGGAATCTCAGAGTTGTGCGTTGTTGCTGAGAATCGGATGTATCGTGACAAATTGGCTCAAAGCCGGGATGTAAGGGAAAACATCATTGCTGGTATTGAGCATAAACTGCATGAGCGTTGTTTTGAAAGCCTAGGCCATAGTGAGCGAATTCATGATTGGGCTAAAGGATTTGCCGCTTTCCTTGGGCTTGATCCTGCACAGGCAGATTTGAAATTGATTGAGCAACTTGCAACTTTGCATGATATCGGAAAGGTAGCGATTCCACGCGAAATATTGGGGAAACGGGACAGTCTGTCTCCTGATGAGTGGGAAATCATCAAAAGCCATGGAGAAATCGGCTACAGAATGGCGCAATCCCTTGGGGAACCAACATTGGCTGAGGTGGTGCTGGCACTCCATGAACGATGGGATGGAACCGGCTATCCCAGCAAAGCATCCGGAGAGCAGATCCCGTTTTTGGCAAGGTTGTTTTCATTGGTGGACGTTTACGATGTCCTGACGCACGAACGTCCTTATGGCGGCAGAAAGACCAAAAGTGAAGCTATGGAAGAAATCGCGGCAGGCAAAGGGTCTCAATTTGACCCGACATTGACTGAACGATTTTTGGAATTTATGGATGGGACCGAATGAGGTATATCCATGTCCCAATATAACCCCACGGCCTTATATATGCGAAACCCCGTCAGAGAAACCCTGCGTAAACTTTGGGAATATCCGCTTACTGTTATCGAAGCGCCGATGGGATATGGAAAAACGACAGCAGTAAAAGAATATTTAACCGGCTGTCTTGCAAACGTATTGTGGCAAACGATTACCAATGATTCTGCAAGTGTATTTTGGCATGGATTTTGTCGGCTCTTGAAAAAAATAGACCCTAGTTGTGCTGAGAGCATGGCCGATCTTGGAGTCCCTACGAATAGCATCTTTGTGGAAACCGCTGTGGAACTTTTTGAGAGTATGGAATTTCCCGATAAATCGGTCATAGTATTGGATGATTACCATTTGCTGTCGTCCGAGACTGTTGACCAATTTTTAGAATGTTTGGTCAGGAATGCGCCTGCCAATCTACAAATTGTAATTATATCCCGGTCGATGTTTGGGCAAAATACAATAGACCTGGCGCGCAACGGCTACTGCCATGTTATTGATAAAGGACAGTTTGAGTTTACGCAAGACGAAATCATCGAGTATTACCGCTTGTGCGGGATATGCCTGAAGCCGACTGAAGCGGTCGAACTTTATAACTATACCGAAGGCTGGATCAGCGCTCTGTATCTTAGTATGCTGAGCTTTTTGCGGGAAGGACGGATTGAACATCAGGTAAGTCTGCATGAGCTAATCGAGAAGGTTGTTTACCGGCAGTGTGCAACAGACGTAAAGGAATTTCTATTGACCATCTGCATTTTTGACAGTTTTACGCTGGAGCAGGCAAGAGTGATGTGGCCGAACCAAAATGTCGAAGAGATCATTAACTATCTTATAG
>DATMYT010000659.1:0-6082 GCA_035560855.1 Negativicutes bacterium
CTATAATTAAAATAGATGCAACTTCATAACGAAAGAAAGGAGAATGTCCATGACTGTGAAAAATGACATGACTGCCGAATTTTTACATTCAGCCTACGGTGGAGAATCTATGGCCCACATGAGGTATCTGATCTGGGGTGATCATGCAAAATCAAAAGGAATGCCCAACATCGCCCGACTTTATCGCGCGATTTCTTTTGCTGAGCAAGTCCATGCCACCAACCATTTCAAAGAACTTAGCGAGAAAACAGGAGGCGCAACGGTAACGGCCGGTGGAGTTTTTGGCATCGGATCAGTGGTGGAAAATCTGCAGGGCGCCATTGATGGCGAAGTCCATGAAATTGAACAAATGTATCCAGTATATTTGCACACCGCCGTGTTCCAAGAGGAAAAAGGGGCGGAACGATCTTTTCGTTATGCTCTGGAAGCAGAAAAAATACACGCCAGAATGTTCAAGACGGCCCAGGAAAGTGCTAAAACCGGCAAAGACCTTGTATTAGGCGCTGTACATATTTGCCCGATATGCGGCTATACCGGCGAAGGACAGCCCGTTGACTTTTGCCCCGTTTGTGGCGCAAAAGCCAGTTCATTTAAACTGTTTCCGTTAGAATAACACTTAAAGAAAATCCGTGCTTTCGCAGCTAGTGAAAGCACGGATTTTCTTTGTTTTTATACACGCTTACGGCCCTCTGAACCATGGCGCCAGTCCCGTCCCTAATGTCACCATGGCGCTGCAGCCAATGATCATCATCGCTAAGCGGCGAAACATAACCGGATTGATGCCCTGAAAAACTATATTGCCCAGCCACCATGCAATAATTACGGCAGGAATCGAAATCAATGCATACTCTGAGAGGTCACCGCCCATTGGCAAGCTGCCCATGAAAGCGGCCATTCCCAACGTAGCGATATTACCAAGCATAAAGTAACGGACTAGATTTGCCCGCATGACAACTTTATCTTCCGCCTCGTTCATCATATAAAGGACGATGGGCGGCCCGTTAAATGCAGTGGTCGCTCCCAAAAAACCACTGATAATACCTACAACCGATTGAGCCAGCCACTGTCGTCGAATTTTCACTTTGCATTGCACACACAGCCCCGTAGTACAAAGCAACAGCGCAATACTGATGAAAATCTTCAAGGTTCCATCATCAAGCCACCGCAACACATAAGCACCCGGCAGCCCCCCAACCAAACTGGCGGCGAAAATCAACCAAATACGGGAAAAATCGCCATCATGCCACGTCTTATAGACCATGACAATTTTCATCAACATCCCGGTAAACAAAACCAGCACGATTGCTTCCCTCGGGCCTGTCACCATAGCCAATAACGGAACTGCAATCAGCGCATAGGCAAATCCCGTCACTGTCTGAACCAGCCCTGCAAGCAAAATGACCCCGAAAACAAAAAGCATCGTTGTGACTTCCACTCCTGAGTCCTCCTAAAATAACAGCGCTGGCAACGTCAATCAACATTATCTTTTTATTGTAGTCTGTACAACAAAAATAGACAAGTGGACACCTTCCTATCTCTTCTCAAACCACTCGATTTTCACATTGTGCAATCGCGCGCAAGGAGTGCATTAGTGCTGCAAAACGTTCTGGGGTGATGGATTGCTGCCCGTCGCATTTGGCGTTTGCCGGATCATTATGCACCTCGATTATCACACCATCAGCGCCTACCGCTATTGCGGCTTTTGACAGAGACTCGACCATCCACCAGAGGCCTGCGGCATGACTGGGATCGACAAGCACCGGCAAGTGACTCATTCGCTTGATCGCCAAAACGGCGCTAAGATCGAGGGTGTTGCGGGTATAAGTTTCAAATGTGCGTATCCCACGCTCACATAAGATAACATTTTCATTCCCCTCCGACATAATATATTCTGCCGACATAAGAAATTCTTCAATCGTTGCGCTCATTCCGCGTTTTAATAGTATGGGCTTTTTCGTCTGTCCCACTGCCTTCAGCAAATCGAAGTTCTGCATATTGCGTGCACCGATTTGGATGATGTCCACTTCAGTTGCGAACCTTTCCACCATAGAAACAGACATAACTTCGCTGACGATTGGAAGTCCTGTTGCCAGTCGGGCAATTTTCAAAAGCTCCAATCCTTCTTCTTTTAAGCCCTGAAAACTGTAAGGAGAACTGCGCGGCTTAAATGCGCCACCACGCAAGAATCCAGCGCCTGCGCTTTTTACAGCTTGCGCGATACTGATAATCTGTTCCTCGCTTTCTACGGAACAGGGGCCAGCCATTACTGTTATTTTGTCTGCGCCAATAAGTTGCTCACCTACACGGATTTCGGTATTTGTCGGATGAAATAACCGATTGGCTTTTTTATAGGGTTCTTGAACCGTGACCACTTTTTCCACGTAGGCCTTGCTCAAAAGTTTTTCCCGATCCATTTCTCGCGTGTTGCCGATAACGCCAAAAATTATCCGGGATTGGTCGCAAGTTCGGCAGGCGCAACACCCTGCCTGTTCAATTTCTTGCTGTATCTCTGCTATCTGCTCTGGCGTCGTCGATTGATGCAATGTAATGACCATAATCTCCATCTCCCTCATTTTCTATAAACGCTTGATAATAAAAAAAAGAAGGCCCGAACGAGCCTTCTCACATAGCCTATGATTTTGTCGCCTCCAATTTATCGGACGGTCAACTCACCGGCAAGTACTCCTTCGCAAACCCCGTATTCTTTTTATCCCAAATAAAAAAGCCAACGCTAAAAAAGTAGCGCCAGCCAAAAAAGATAAAAGATTGGTTTTGAAGAGTCATTGCATTAGTTTTCGTCATAATCAGAGTACCCTCACAAAATTCAACGGAATATTTGATGTCATTGTATCAGCTGTCACAGAGAGTGTCAACTCATTGTCGTTTTTATCGTGTTTTGTTAACATTTTGTAATCTTTTCTCCCAAAACAGTTGGAAGATTATTCTGATCGTTACCTATGTTTGAGCTTTTTCAGATTAGCAACTGCCGCTTCGAGGGTCGACATTTCTTTGCAGAAACAGAATCGAATATATTTTTTTGCATCAGGGTGTCCCGGTCGGTAAAAGCTTGACCCTGGCACCACCGCCACACCGACTTCCGCCGCCAGATGGAAAGCAAAAGCAACATCATCATCCCAGCCGAAAGGTTCAATCTCAGCCATGATGTAATACGCACCCCCCGGACGTACGCAACGAAACCCGATTTCTTCGAGCGCTCCAAGCATATAATCCCGCCGCTCCCGATAAAACCCAGACAACTCCTGATAGTAAGAATCAGGGAATGCAAATGCCTCGGCGCACGCTTCCTGCAAAGGAGCCGCCGCGCCCACCGTAAGAAAATCGTGCACTTTGCGAATGGACGCCGTCAGTGTAGCTGAAGCCATAATAAAACCAATGCGCCAACCCGTCACGCTAAATGTTTTGGAAACGCTGTTAACTGCGATTGTCCGTTCTTCCATCCCTGGCAATGTCCAGAGTGGAATATATTCCGCACCGTCATAGAGGATATGCTCATAAATTTCATCAGTAATAGCCAACACATCATGTTTCTTGCACAATTCGGCGATAAACTCCAAATCTTCCCGGGAAAACACTCGCCCGGTGGGATTGTTAGGCGAATTGATCACAATGGCCCGTGTCTTATCGTTGAAAGCAGCTGCCAATTCTGCGCGATCAAACGAAAACGTAGGCGGATGCAGACTGACAAAACGAGGAGTCGCGCCGCATAAAATTGCGTCAGGCCCGTAATTTTCATAGAAAGGTTCGAATATGACGACTTCTTCCCCGGGGTTAACCGTAGCCATCAGAGCCGCAATCATCCCTTCGGTAGCACCGCAGCAAACCGTCAGGTTCGTCTCAGGATCAAAGATCACGCCGTAGTCCCGTTTAACTTTCGCAACGATGCCGTCCCGCAGATTTTTTGTACCCCATGTGATGGCGTACTGATTATGGTTGTTCATAATAGCTCGGCAGGCCGCCTCTTTAATTGCAGGCGGCGCCGGAAAGTCCGGGAAACCCTGGGCCAGGTTCACTGCTTTGTGTTTGGCTGCCACCCGTGACATTTCTCGAATCACGGATTCTTTGAACTGCGCAGCCTTGTGGGAAACAAATTCTCTCACTTTGCCGGTCCTCCTTGTGTTGTGGCCTCTGTCGGCGCAGTCGCTTTCACCGGCGGAGGTGGATAACAGCCATTAAAAGAGCCAAACTCATCAAATGCAATCAATCCCCCGGCCTGGCAGGTACTGGACGTTTTTTTCTTGACGCCGCTGACAAAAAGACTTTCCTGATCCAAAATGCATGTTGCCACTTTGCCATCTGTTCGGAAAGAAATCGGCGAGGCCGCGCGGCAAGCTACTGTCGAGTTTTTCGCATAAGGAAGTGAAACGGTGTCTTTTAGACGTGCAACTTCCAAGGTCCCGTCCGGATAAAAAGCTGCACGTCCACCAGCCATACACGCTACGGTATCCTGCGAAGTCCGCCGAAACGACATATCCTTGCTTAACGTACAATATTCAACTTTCCCCTCCGGACTAAACGCGATGGAATATTTTGCAGTGCAGGAAATCTGCTGGCCTCCAACAGCCGGAAAGTCACCGGATGTCGCCAGTAAACAAGATTTCACCATTTTTTTATCCCTCATCTCGAGGCCGTAGTCAAGACATGCCGCGTTATATCCTCCGCCAGTCGGCACCATTTTTACCGCCTCAGCCACCGACAGACCTGCCCCCCATTTTATAGCCAACACTACGATGGCGACGAACACCATGCTTATTCTTTTCATCTCGTCCCACCCCAATCCACTTTCTTTTTCATTGTCCCATATTGTATTATACCGGAGGGCGAATGTCCACCCCATCATCCTCTTCCACCGCCGCTTCCAGTAGCTTGTCGGCGTTTGCGTCCGGTAACGACTGGACTCCTCTGAGTTTACGTTCAATCGTCCGGCTTTTCCGTGCCGCGTCATCCATGACATTGCTCGCTTCCAGCAATTTTTTGTTTGTCTTATCCAAGATATCGCCAAACTTGCCGAACTCCGTCTTGACCGCACTCAGCAACATCCATACCTCAGATGATCGTTTTTCAATGGCCAACGTCCGAAATCCCATCTGAAAGCTGTTGAGAATAGCCGCCAAGGTGGTCGGTCCGGCCACTGTAACATGATACTCCCGCATCAGTGTCTCATATAGCCCAGTGCGGCGAAGCACCTCCGCATATAACCCCTCTACCGGCAAAAACAAAATGCCAAAATCTGTGGTGTGGGGCGGAGAAAGATACTTATCGCGAATATCTTTCGCTTCAGCTTTGATGCGTATCTCCAGCGCTTTTGAAGCTGCCTCCACGCCCACCGCATCCGCAGCTTCCTGCGCCTCCAACAGTCGCTGGTAATCCTCCTGCGGGAATTTGGCGTCCACCGGCAAATACACATTACCTGCATCACCCCGTCCTGGTAGGACAATGGCAAATTCGACCCGCTCGGCGCAACCCGGTTTGGTTGCCACATTAGCTTCAAACTGGCCTGGAGCCAAGATTTGTTCCAGCAACATCCCCAGTTGTATTTCGCCCCACATCCCCCGGGTTTTTACGTTGGTTAACACTTTTTTCAAATCGCCTACACCAGCTGCCAACGTCTGCATTTCACCCAAGCCTTTGTGTACTTGCTCCAGACGATCACTAACCATTTGGAAAGATTCACCAAGCCTTTTCTCCAGTGTGGCATGCAGCTTTTCATCGACAGTCTGCCGCATAGCTTCTAGCTTCCGGCTGTTGTCCTCCTGCAACGCTCCGATTTGAACTTGCATCGTTTCTCGCATGCGTTCCAGCTTTTGCTCGTTGGACTGTGTCAAATTCTGTAGCTGTTTCGCAAAAGTTTCCAGTTGCGCAAGTTGGTTCCCGGAATTCTCATTTAGACGCCGCACGATGGCTTCATTGTATTGATGCAGCTGCACGGACATCTCTTCCCTAACGGCGCGTTCACCGGCCAATCCCTGCTGCCGTGATCGGTCTCCCTCTTCCCGCATTAAGCGCTCCAACCGCTCACTTCCCTGCCTACCACCACTGCGTAACAACAGCAACACGAGTAATG
>DATMYT010000660.1:0-3239 GCA_035560855.1 Negativicutes bacterium
CACTAACCCAGGGTGACAAATGGAATAATCCAAAATGGAAACCATGGAAGGAGCATGATTATGACGTTGAAACTATTGGTAATCGGTAGCAATGAGGGCTCGGCCCGTGAACTGGGGAGCGTCGTTACAAACACACTGGGGACTATGGTGGAAACGCAACTGGCTACTTTCGAGGATTATACGAAATACGTCGGGGATATGGTTATTTGTTACAGCAACCGCGTAAAGGAATTCAGCAATAAATTTGGCGCCGAGAAAGTCATCGGACTGGAAATGCGCGCACCTGCAGCTTTTTTTATTGAAGTTGCCCGCATCCCCGCCGGTGAAAAAGCAATTATCTTTAATAACAGTCAAGCGGGCGCCGATACGATTATAAAGTTTTTGGATGAATATCATTTGCACCACATTCAATATGACACTGCAGCCTGCGAAGAGATGCCGGAAGCCGTAGTGCGGCAAAAACTTTCGGCAGCCGACTATATCATTGGCAACGACGCCTATGTCGCCAAGGGCATGGTATTGTACAAGCAGTTTGCAAGTAGTTTGAAACCCGGCGTTACCGTAATCGCCAGCCCGCCGAGGGAAGCAACACCGGCATCGCTCAGTCAGATGACCACCAAAGTGATCACCCTGTCGCAGACGCAAAACACCAATCAGATACTGATTCAGAACGCGAAACGTATCAGTGAGTCCATTACTCATATCGCCGCCACCGTGGAAGAGCTGAATGCATCCCAGGAAGAATTGGCGTCCACGATGCAGGCGGTCACAAAAATTTCCAATCAGGCTTCCGTCGACGTCAGCAACACCTATGAAATCCTAAATGCCATCAAGAAGATCGCAAACCAAAGCAACCTACTCGGGCTAAATGCCGCTATCGAAGCGGCTAGGGCCGGTGAGCTGGGGCGCGGGTTCGCAGTGGTAGCCGAAGAAGTCCGCAAGCTATCCGTGCAAAGCACAGCCTCAGTGACGAACATCGCCGGCATTCTCGAACGAATGAACGCTTCCATGAAGCTGGTCATACAAAACACCCAACAAACGGCGACCATGACACAGGAGCAGGCCCAAGCTACCCAATCCATCACAGAGATGGTCAATGAGCTCCAAATGGTGGGCGAAGAAATGCTCCATTCCGCGCAGAAGTAACCGCCCGCTTTATCCCAGAGCCGGTCTGCTGTGATTCAGGCAGAGATTCACCAAGTCGTCGATTTGGGCAGTTCCTACGCACATGACGGAGTCGGCGGCGCCCCAATATATTTTGACACTTCCATCCGCCTCCGGAATCGCGCCGCAAGTGAACACCACATTATGAACATATCCGGTGACTTCCCACGGGTCTTCCGGCTGCAAAATCCAGCTGTCGCCGACCCCGAGAACCTTCGCTGGATTCGCCAGATCGTGCAAGGCGACTCCCAGGCGATAGACGGCGCCATCCATGGTGGGAAAAACCCCATGATAAATAGAAAGCCACCCCTTGTCCGTTTTGATGGGCGTGGCGCCGGGACCGATTTTCATTTCGTCCCAATGATAAGGCACAGGCATCATAATGAGTTCCGATTCGCCCCAATAGATCAAGTCTTTGGAATAACTGATCCAGATTGCCCAGGGAGAAATTTCCGAATGCGGTCGATCGAGACGAACATATCGACCGTTTATTTTTTCGGGAAAAAGAACAACGTTGCGATAATCCGCTTCAGTAATAAGTGAGATGCGCTCAATGGATGTAAAATCGGTTGTTTTTGCCAGACCGATGCGCACCCCATGTTTTGAATACGCGCTGTACGTGATGTAATATTCCCCTTCTATGCAGGAAATGCGGGGATCTTCCACGCCAAACGCCTCATATTCCTTGAAGACTCCCTCGGTGGCAGGAGTAATAAAGGGTTTGTCATCTACAGTAAAAGCGTACCCGTCCTTGCTTCTCGCCAAGCCAATAATAGAGCGCCCGGTATCGAGATGAGAACGAAACAGCATGTAGTATGTTCCCTGAACTTTGACCATGCCTGCGTTATGCACGGTATGGACGGAGTAAGGAACATCTTTTTTTGTTAGAATCGGGTTACCCGAGTAACGTTTTACAAGAGGTTCTCTCATCGTTGGTGCCCTCCTTTTTTTATGTGATCCCTATTATTTCATTATACTCCATTCACCGGACCACACCGGAATTCTTTTTCCCATGGTACGAATAGAAAATCAAGGGGTGTTGTAGATGAAACTTGGATTTGTCGGTTTGGGAACGATGGGCGGACCGATGGCGCTAAACTTGCACAAAAGCGGTGCCGATTTAGTTGTTTATGCCCGCAACCCTGAGATTCTCAAGGGCTTTGCCGCAAAAGGCGTACCGGTAACCGCAAAACTGCCTGACTTATCGGCAACCGATATCCTATTTCTTTGCCTGCCGAACAGTGACAAGGTGAAGGAAGTACTGTTCGGTGAGAATGGGTTGAAGGAGGCTCTGCACGAGGGACAGATTGTCGTTGACTGCGGAACCAGCAACTATAATGCGACCTTGGAAATCGCCAAAGCTCTGGCGAAAAAAAACGTAAGCTTTTTGGACGCGCCGGTATCCGGCATGGAGGCTCGCGCAGTAGACGGAACGCTGACCATAATGTGCGGCGGCGAAAAAGCTGTCTTTGAAAAAGTTGAGCCTTTTTTCGCACGGATGGGAAATAATATTCTGTACATGGGTGAAACAGGAGCCGGGCAACTGACCAAACTGATCAACCAGCTCCTGTTCGATATCAATATGGCTGCTTTGGCCGAAGTGTTGCCGCTGTCCACCAAGCTCGGGCTGGAACCCACCGCCATCGGGCAGGTAATCAACAGTGGCACGGGACGCAGCTTTGCTTCAGAGTTTTTTATTCCTCGAGTACTGGAGAACAACTTTTCCGACGGGTATTCGCTAAAAAACGCTTATAAGGATTTAGTGAGCGCAGCGGATCTTTCCGCCAAACTGTGCGTTCCGCTCCCGGTGCTGCATGCTGCAACAACCACGTACCAGATGGCGCTATTGGATGGACACGGGGATCGTGACAAAGGGGCCATGATCTGCGTCTTTGAAAGATTATTGGACGTCTTGTACCGAACTCGGCAGAGATAAGAAAGCTGGCTGTTTCTTTATCATTTTTGGCTATTTTAAGTGCCAAACCTTAAGTGCGCTCCCGCCTCCTGAATAAAGCAGCTTTCCATCTGGCGAAAAAGCAAGAAACTCCACTGCTGAAAATGGATGGGTTCCAAAC
>DATMYT010000661.1:0-10367 GCA_035560855.1 Negativicutes bacterium
CAAAAGGGGGATTTTTATGTTAGTACGTTGGCTGACCTTGGCAATTATTCCAATTCTTATTCTGCTGACGCCGGTTCCTGCTGGATTAACGCCTCAGGCGTGGAAAATTTTCGCTGTCTATTGTGCGGCAATTCTCGGGCTGATCCTGCGTCCGGCGAGTGAGTCGGTCGTCATGATAACGGTGATTGCTTTCGGCTCGCTGATCGTTCCGGTAGGGAAAATGCTCAGCGGTTATGCATCGACCACCGTTTGGCTGGTGTTCTCGGCTTTTCTGATCAGCCAGGCTTTTGCCGATACGGGCCTCGGCAAACGGGTCGCTTATCTTTTGATCGGACGTTTCGGCAAGTCGGCCATGGGGCTGGTGTATAGCGAAACGATTACCGATTTCCTGCTCAGTCCGGCGACTCCCTCCAATACAGCCCGCTCCGGCGGCATCGTCTATCCTATTTTCCGCAACGTTGCCAGCGCCCTTGGTTCTGAGCCCGGTCCGACCGGACGCAAGATCGGCTCGTTCCTGACGCTGTCCACCTACGGCATCAGCATGTCGACCTCGGCGCTGTTCATCACTGCCTGCGCACCGAATGTCTTAACCGTCGCTTTTGCCAAAAATATTATGAAAGTGGATATTTCCTGGATGCAATGGATGATGGCGTTCATTGTTCCCGGCTTGTTGGTTCTGGTTGCGGTTCCGTACATCATTTACAAAATGTACCCGCCGGAAATGACCCAGATCAGCAATGCGGGCGAACTTTCGCGCCAAGGTCTGGCGGAGCTGGGACCGATCACGTCGAAGGAGAAGCTGCTGATCGTAGTATTCATTCTGGCGATTATCGGTTGGGCCACCGGCAATATTACCAAGATTGATGCGACAGTCATCGCGTTGTTGTTCTTTAGCATCTGTGCGATTTTCAAACTGATTTCCTGGGACAACGTACTGAAGAACACCGGGGCTTGGAGCACCTTGATCTGGTATGGTGCGATCATCGGGCTGTCGGGGATTCTGGCGGAGGCGAAATTCTTCACGTGGCTGGCCAAACTGACGGCGGACAATGTCCACCTGGCGGGCTTCAATGTTTATCTGGTTCTGTTCACTTTAGTGGTGATCAGCTTGTTGGTTCGTTACATTTTTGCCTCGATGGGTGCTTATGTGGGCGCGTTTATCCCGGTGCTGTTCACGATCGGGATGGCGGCGCAGGCTCCGGCGATGCCGCTGGCCTTGCTGATTGCTTCTTCAGCTGCGTATGGCTGTTTGCTGACTCATTACGGCGGCGCGGTCGGCCCGGTACTGTTCGGTACGGGGTATGTCGATCAGAAAACATGGTGGAAGGTCGGCGCGGTATTGGCTGCGTTCAATGTAGTGGTTTATATGGTCATTGGGCTTCCCTATTGGAAAATCATCGGATTGTGGTAGGAGGTGTCGGGCATGAAAGTGGATATTGCGATTCGCAATGGCAGGGTAGTGGACCCGGCGGCCAACCGTGAGGGGATCGGCGATATTTTCATCCAGAATGGAAAAATTGTCGACGGCGGCGCGGACGTACAAGCCGACTGCGAAATCGACGCGGCGGGCCAGCTCGTATTGCCGGGACTGATCGATTACCATCTGCATGTGTTCCCCCAAGGCACGGATATCGGCATTGACGCCGATTCCTCGCTGTTGCCGCAAGGGGTTACGACCGCCGTCGATGCCGGTAGCGCCGGGACCGCCAATTTCGCGGCGTTTCGGGAGTTGGTGGCAGAGCGGAGCACTACGCGGGTTAAAGCTTTTATCAACGTGTGTTCGGCAGGGCTAGCCACGAGTCAGTATCATGAAAATGTCGATCCGAAATATTGGGACAGAGCGGGCATCCGGAAGATTCTCGAGCAGTATCCCGAATGGGTTCAGGGGATCAAAATCAGAATCAGTCGGGCTATCGTGCAGGAACTGGGAATGAAACCACTGGAAGAAGCAGTAAAACTGGCTGAAGAGGCCGGAACCCGCCTGGCGGTGCACTCCACGGACCCAACGGGGACCATGTCGGATATCGCGAATTGCCTGCGTGCCGGGGATATTCTGGTGCATTGTTTCCATGGAACCGGCAATACCATCTTGGATGAACAAGGGAAAATTCACGAACCGGTATGGCAGGCGCGACGGCGCGGCGTGGTGATGGATGCGGCCAATGGGAGAAATCACTGGTCGTTTGCCGTAGCTGAGGCAGCTCTGGGGCAGGGATTTGAACCCGATGTCATTTCGACGGACCTGACGGCGCGGACCTTGTTTCGCGATCCCGTTTTCGGACTGCCGTATCTGATGTCCAAATACCTCATGCTGGGGATGACACTGCCAAACGTAGTTGCCGCATGCACCGCCAAACCGGCGGAATTGCTGGGAATGACCGGGGTGATCGGAACTTTGGCGCCGGGGGCGGTGGCGGATGTCAGCGTATTTAGCCTGACGGATAAGAGCGTTGCTTTTGCTGATACCAAGGGGGTCGTGAAACAGGGGAAACAGTTGCTTTGTCCTCGCCTCACCCTCAGCGGCGGTAAAATCGTATTTCGCAGTTTGTGACCCTGATCCATTTGATTCACATGGGAGGCGAAGGTGCTATGAATTATTCACCGACTTTTTCTACAGATGTTCCCAATTCTACAGGGACAGCGGTTCCCCAAACTGTTACCCCTCTTCATGCCTGCGATTCGCATATTCACATTGTAGACGCCCGTTTTGCGTCGAATATGCCGACCATGGCAGGCGCAACCGTTGCCGATTATCGTCAATTGCAACGCAGGCTGGGAACCTCGCGGGCGATTGTCGTTCAGCCGAAAAACTATGGAACGGATAATAGCTGCACACTGGATGCAATCGCTCAACTCGGGATTGAAAATGCCCGGGGAATTGGCGTAGTTTACCCGGATGTTGCGGATGCAGAGCTGCAACGATTGGATCGGGGCGGGATTCGCGGTCTTCGCTTCAGTCTCTGGAATGCCTCGAACAATGTCACAACCATTGATATGGTTCTTCCCTTGGCCCAGCGCATCGACAGTCTGGGCTGGCATGTGCAACTACATATGTCCGGTGACCAGCTGGTCGAAAATGCCCAGCTGCTAGAGCGCATTCCCTGTTCGATCGTGATCGATCACATGGGACGAATGCCGCTGGCTTTCGGCATCAATCATCCGTCATTTAAGATCATTACCGGGTTGATTGACAGAGGACGCACCTGGGTGAAGCTTTCGGGAGCTTATTTGAATACCGAAGCCGGTCCTCCAGACTATGCGGATGCTACGGCTATCGCCAAAGCTTTTGCGGTTTATGCGCCTGAACGCATGGTCTGGGGCAGCGATTGGCCGCACGTAACGGAGAAAGAGCACAAACCTGACGATGCGCGGCTGTTTGATCTGTTGGCGGCGTGGATTCCGTATGAAAGCGCCCGCGTCCGAGCGTTGGTGGACAATCCTGCCGCTCTCTACGGGTTCACCCTGTAACACGCTGCAATAGGGTTTTCGTGCAAAGCAAAGGATAGAAGGAGGAACGAAAATGGGGTTAAGTATCTGGTCATTGGTCGCGTACATCGCCGCTATTATTTTCTGGAATTCAAAATTGAAGCGCAACATTGGTGAGGCTATGGTCGTGGGCTGGATCGTCGTACTACTGTTCGGCGGCAGCAAAATGTTTGATCTTCTGCTGAAAAGCCTTGAATTTGCGGCTACGCAGGAAACCGTTTATGCAGCGCTGGCGTTTGTGTTTATGGCATTTGTCATGACCAAAACCGGCCTGGTGAACCGCATGGTGGATATCCTCAACTCGACTCTGGGTCGAATCCCTGGTGGCGCCGGGTATATTTCCACACTGGCGAGCGCACTGATGGGCTTAATCTCAGGCTCCGGGTCCGGCAATGCTGCAGCGGTCGGCTCCGTAACGATTCCGTGGATGGTTAAATCGAACTGGTCGGCTCAGCTAAGCGCTACGCTAGTGTCTGGTAACGCTGGCCTTGGGATCGCGTTGCCGCCCTGTTCTTCGATGTTTCTGTTGCTCGGGCTGGGCGTTGTGGCCGAAAAAGTATCGACCGGCTCGCTCTATGTTGCACTGCTTACCGCTGGATTATGGACGTTGCTGTACCGACTCTTTCTTGTCCGCTGGTTCGTCTACCGTTACAAGATTGAGCCGTTGCCGCTGGAAATGATCAAGCCTTTCGGCCAGACATTCCGGGATGGCTGGACCTCGCTATTGATCTTCGCCGGAATCATCATCCCCGTGGGGCTGACCATCGGTCCGGTGGCCGATGCACTGGAAGCGATCAAGAGCTTCGGTCCCAAAGGAATGAAAAGCATTTCGATCATTGTATGGATACCGGTTCTGATCAGCTGGATCGCGATCTTCGAGGGACGCAACTATCTGCCCAAGACGGTGTCGGGAATTTATGATCTCATTCAGTCCTCGGCCAAACGTTATGTTGTTGTCGGCGCGACACTGTTCTTCGCTTTTGCGGCCGGCGAAGTGATGACCCGGCTGGGGCTGGCCAAGGATATGATGAGCATTTTGCAATCACTGCAACTTTCCCCGCTGCTCATGATTATTCTCGTAGGAGTCCTGGTGACATTGATAGGCGGGCCACTGACCTCTACCGCTACGGTTGTGGCGATCGGCTCCGTTTCGTTTTCAGCGCTGATTTACGCCGGGGTGCATCCGGCAACGGCTGCGGCGGTGATCCTGATTTTTTCTTCAACCGAAGGGGCCACGCCACCTGGCGCTGCGCCGATATTCATTGCTTGCGGCATTGCGAATGTCGATCCGGTGAAAACCTTCATGCCGCTGATCATATACTACGTTCTGCCGATTTTGGTGATCGGTGTCCTGATTGCACTGGGCGTATTGCCGACATTGGTCATGTAGGAGGGAATCAGAATGAATTTTTTGCGAAAAGTACTGAACTTCCTGTTTGTTTGCGGCGTTGTGGTTTTCATGACTCTAGGAACGGTCATCGTTCTGGTGCAGGCATACAGCATCGTTACGGCCAACGGGGCGCTTGCCGTAAAAGCAATGAAAACTGTCGGTAAACCGGCGTTTATTATCGCGTCGCTAACGGGAGTCCTTGGTTTTGTTCAAGGATATATCAACGGCTGGGAAATGGGAGACTAGAAAAGGGAAAGGAGTTCGGTCAAATTGTTTAATTACACACAGGAGGTGGTTCGTCGGTCCCGCTTGATTGTACCGGCGAATTCGCCCAAGTTTTTGGCGAAAGCCTATGCCAGAAATGCCGATGCTATAGTTCTGGACCTGGAAGATAGTGTGCCGCAAGCGGAGAAGGTGGCCACCCGTCAAACGATCAGAGCGTCGATTTCTTTGGTAGGCAAAGGCGGCGGCGATGTTCTGGTGCGCGTCAACCACACGGCCGAATTGCTGCAGGGGGATGTGGAGGCGGCGATATGGCCGGGAGTATCCGGGATCGTATTTCCGAAGGTAGAGAGCGCCGCTGAAATTCAAGCGATCGAAAAACTGATTGCCGAGTTGGAACAACAACGGAACATTCCCGCTGGCACGATCAAGATTTCGGTTTTGATTGAATCAGGCACGGGCTATCTGAACATGAATGAGATTGCCAAGGCGAGCGAGCGCATTGATTCGTTGACGATCGGCAATGAGGATTTCCTCAGCGATCTCGGGATTGTGGCCAACGAGCACACTTATCATGCGCTGTTGGTGCCGCGAATACAACTGGTCATCACGGCTCGGGCGAACCAAAAGATCCCGATGGGTTTGATCGGATCGCTGGCCAACTATAGTGATGCCGATGCCTTCGCGCAAAGCGCCGTTCTGGCGTATCAGCACGGTTATCTTGGCGCCAGCTGCATCAACCCGCGTAATGTGGACACGTTGAATCAATGCTTCTCGCCCAGCGATGCGGAGATTGAACGGGCAGGACGCCTCATCGCCGCCTTTGACGCCGCACTGGCATCCGGCAAGGGAGCCACGACATTTGAAGGCAAAATGATTGATTATGTCCACTACGAAAAGGCGAAGAAGATTTTAACCCGCCAGGAACTGATCAATAAATTTGAACTGAAAAAACAGCAGGCCCGCGAAGCGGTCACGCTTCCGGCGTAATAGCGAACAAGCCGGTATCGGCAAAGGTAGGTGTAAATACAATGAAAAATGCTGCGGGTCGTGAAATTCCTGCCATGGTCGCAGGAAAAAAAATAACCCCGTATGGCGGGGCGCTGGCTTGCATCCCAAGTAGCGAAAAAGTTCTGCAATCCATTGAAGACGCTATCGATGCGGTGGGATTGTGCGATGGGATGACGATATCTTTTCATCACCACATGCGAAATGGCGATTATGTGATGAAGCTGGTCGTGGACGCGATTGCCCGCAAGGGTATCAAGGGCTTGAAATTGTCCGCCAGTTCGCTGAGCGCGGTTCAGGACAGCCTTCTGCCGCATCTGGAGTCGGGGGTCATTACTGCCCTCGATACCAGCGGCATCCGCGGCGAACTCGGCAAGTTCGTGTCGGCAGGCAAACTGCCGAGTCCGGTCATGATTCGAACTCATGGCGGGCGGGCGAGAGCGATTGAGTCCGGCGAACTTCCTATTGACGTGGCCTTTATCAGCGCTCCGACCTGTGACATGTTTGGCAATATTAACGGGGTGGAAGGCCCGGCGGCCTGCGGGTCCATGGGGTATGCCATGGTGGATGCCGCCCATGCCGCCAAAGTCGTAGCCATCACCGACAATCTGGTGCCGCATCCGCTGCACCGCATCAGCATTCCCCAGACACAGGTGAACTATATTGTCAAAGTGGATTCGATCGGCGATCCGAAGGGGATCAGCACCGGCTCTTTGCGCATCAGCACCGATCCTAAGGAACTGTTGATTTCGGAATATGCCGCGACGGTGATTGAGCACTCCGGTTACTTTAAGCAGGGGTTTTCCTTCCAACTAGGGAGCGGTGGCGCTTCGTTGTCCGCCGCCAAATTTATCCGGGAAAAAATGCTGGCCAAGGGAATCACGGCAGCCTTCGGCGTTGGCGGTATCACCGGGTTGTTCGTCGAGATGCTGGAAGAAGGGCTGGTTGAACTACTGTTTGACGCCCAGAGCTTTGACAGCAAGTCGATCGAATCACTGCGGCAAAATCCCCGGCATCTGGAGATGTCCGCCGCCTATTACGCGAGCCCCGGCAACTGCGGCCCGATCGTCAATAATGTCGATGTAGTGATATTGAGTGCCACTGAAGTGGACATTCATTTCAATGTGAACGTGCTCACCGGCTCCAACGGCAAGCTGATGGGAGCTCCCGGCGGACACCCGGACACTGCGGCCGGCTCGAAGCTCTGTATCGTCACGTTGCCGCTGATGCGAAAGAATTTCTCGGTCATTCGGGAAGCGGTGCACACCATCGTCACTCCTGGCGAAACCGTCGATGTGATCGTGACGGACCGCGGTGTGGCCATTAATCCTCTCAGGCAGGATTTGATCAGCAATTTGAAAGATTCCGGGTTGCCGATTCTGTCGATAGAAGCTCTGTGGCAACTGGGAAACGAGCTGGCGGGACCAGCGGAACCGGCTCCTATTGGCGGGGATATCGTTGGCCTGGTCGAGTACCGGGATGGTACGATCATCGATGTCATTCGGAAGCTTGGCTAACGGGTAAAACAATACAGGGGTTTTCGTAAAAAGCAAATGGCTCGCCACTACTGGCGTAGCCATTTGCTTTTTAAATGTTCACGTTAATGTCTTGACTTGGAGTTGACTCACGGTATTATAATGTTGAAAAGCAGGAGGTGAAAGCACATGGGGTGTGATGAGAAATACAACGCAATGAAATCGGAGGAGGTGGATCGTATGAATAAAAAATTGGGATTTGGCTGCATGCGGTTACCGTTACGGGACCCGAACGACTATGCGAATATTGATATGGAAACCTTGAATCAAATGGTCGACACTTTTTTGGAGCGAGGCTTCACCTATTTTGATACTGCCTATATGTATCACATGGGGCAGAGTGAGGTCGCGCTGCGCGAGGCGTTGGTGAAACGGCACAAGCGAGACAGTTTCACGATTACAACCAAACTGCCTACGATGATGCTGAAAACAAGAGAAGATCAGGAGAAAGTCTTTGCCGAACAACTGGCCAAGTGCGGCGTGGATTATTTTGATTATTATTTGCTGCATAACTTGGGGGTAGCGAATTATGAGACTGCCGAAAAATTCGGGAGCTTTGCCTTCATTTTGCAAAAGAAGCAGGAAGGGAAAATCAAGAAAATCGGCTTTTCGTTCCATGATACGCCGGAGTTGTTGGATAAAATCCTGACCGCGCATCCGGAAGTGGAGCTTGTTCAGTTGCAGGTCAACTATCTGGATTGGGATAGCGAAAGCATTCAGTCCCGAAAATGTTACGAAGTGGCCCGGAAACATCACAAGCCGGTGATTGTCATGGAGCCTGTCAAAGGCGGGATGCTGGCGAAGATTCCCGAAAAAGCGGAAAAATTGATGAAGGACTATCATCCCGACATGTCCATCCCCTCCTGGGCCATCCGTTATGTGGCGAGCCATGAAGGAATCATGATGGTGTTGAGCGGGATGTCCACAATGGAGCAGCTACTGGATAATACCGGCTATATGCAGGAATTCAAGCCGTTTGTCCAAGAGGAATATGACATCGTGCAGCAAGCGGTCGGCATCATCAACGAAGCCATCGCGATTCCCTGCACAGCTTGCCAGTACTGCGAAAAGGGCTGTCCCAAAAACATCGCCATTCCCAAATACTTTGCCTTGTACAACACCGAAAAGCAAGCTCCGCCCTCGCTTTTTTCCATTCAACGGGTATATTACGATAATTATTCCAAGACGCACGGCAAGGCGTCCGACTGTATCGGCTGCAAGCAATGTGAGAGAAGCTGCCCGCAGCATATCGAGATTGTCGGTTGGCTCGCGGCTGTAGCCGAAACCTTTGAAACCGAACTGCCTCCCCGCATGGAGATAACCGAGAAGTAGCGGCAAATGCTTGGCGCAGAAATACAGGGGGAGTCCTATTGACCAATCAAGCAGATTCAAATAAAAAACAGATCATCGTCATTTCTTTGCTTACGGCGGCATGTCTACTCGGAGACTCAATGTTATACATCGTTTTGCCGATACACTGGCAAGATGTAGGGTTGGCTTCTTTGTGGGAGGTCGGCATTCTTTTATCCGTGAACCGTATGGTGCGACTGCCCTTGAATCCGGTCGTCGGGTGGCTCTATGGCCGGATGAGCAGCCGCAAGGGAATCGTTTTTGCGGGACTTCTGGCCACTTGCACGACATTGTCGTACGCGTTTGTAAAAGGCTTTATGCTTTGGCTTCTTGTCCGCTGCGTCTGGGGAATCGCCTGGACTTTCTTGCGCTTGGGCGCTTATTTTATCATCCTTGAAGTAACGGGGGAAAACAATCGGGGGCATTACATGGGTCTATATAACGGCCTTTATCGGTTGGGAAGTCTGGTGGGCATGCTCACCGGCGGATTTCTTGCCGATCGCTTCGGCATCGGGATTACAGCCACATTGTTTGCCGGGGTCACCGTTTTTACCATTCCTTTTGCTTATCGTTTGCTCCCCGGCTCCAATTCCTATGTGCCGGTTGAAAACAAGCCTTTTGAATTTTCGGCCCTTATCAGTTCGAATGTAGTGTGGACCTTGCTGACGGGTTTGTTCCTTGCCATGGTCTATCAGGGAACCTTTACCGCGACATTAAGCTATTTGATCCAGGTGCATTCTTCTTCGCCGCTCCTGATTTTCGGCGTTTCGATGGGCGCTGCGTCATTGGCGGGCGTATTGCAGGCGTTGCGCTGGAGTTGGGAACCGTGGCTGGCTCCGTGGTTTGGCAAATTATCCGACGGGAAATTGGGTCGCCAAACGATATTGATTGCAACGCTGCTCATCGCTGCCGGGTTGTTCGCGCTGCTTCCCTTGCAGATTCCGCTGGAGCTATGGTTGTTGGTGATCCTGCTGATTCTGTTGACGGCGACCATTCTCACGACGATTATTGATACCATTGCCTGTGATGTTGCCTGTAATTATCCAGCCAAAGCTTTTATGACGGCGTACTCCCTGGCCATCGATATTGGTGCGGCATTAGGGCCGCTGATAGGGTACGCACTGAACGATTCGGCAGGTCCCTACACGATTTACTGGGTAATTGCCGCCGGGTTGTCCATCCTGGCGATCAAAGGGCTTGTTTGGCCGAGCAGTATCTATGCAAAATAAAAAAGAAGCCAATACGGCTTCTTTTTTTCATTTTGGAAAACACATCCGAAAAATAAGGAAAGACCTGTGGCGCGAGGTGATGAATGCCGAAAACACGCCGGTATTATGGCAGGAGTTTGTAATTTCAGGCAGAAAACATATAAATGT
>DATMYT010000662.1:0-8579 GCA_035560855.1 Negativicutes bacterium
GCATTGGTAAGACAAGACCTAAAAAAAAGGCAGGGGGCGGCAGGCTGTATGGGGTTGGTAGATGTTTTGAAAGCACTGGGTGAGCCGATGCGACTCCGCATGATGAATCTGTTGGCGATGGAAACATTATGCGTATGTGATCTGGAGACGATATTGAACCTTACACAGTCCAATGCGTCGCGGCATCTGTCGACGCTCCGGAGGGCGGGCCTGATAGTGGGAGAAAAAAGAGCGCAATGGGTTTTCTATAAGCTAGACCTGAAGATTATTGAAACTCACTCATTTCTGCGAGAATTACTTGATAAAGAGTTTGATAAAATTAAGCAATGCCGAATCGATAGCGAACGGTTGAAACAGCATCGAGAAGTGGGTGGCGGGTGCGAGGCTTTCAAAGAAACAGAATCGGTATGAGCAAATGGGCAGAGGAAAGGCTGTCTTTCGAAGTTCGTTCACAAAAGAAAAATGACACAAAATAAGAGGAAGCGTCGACACTTACAGTGTCGACGCTTCCTCTTATTTTGCGCTAATAGTAGATTTTTGAAATTGGCAAGATCAGACAGAGCTTATTCGCCCAGGTTCCAGGCCAGCAGCAATTCCGTTCCATTGCTGTTGTATGCCATGAAGTGAGAAATGGACAGCATCATGGGTATGCCACGTCCCATTACTGCATCTTCGCCGAACGCAAACAGGTCTTCCGGGTGTGATCGCAAGCGTTGTAAGACGGAATTGCCGGCGAAGCCCATGCGGGTTGACTTAACTCGTATAATAAGCCGTTCTCCGATTTTATTAACGCTAAGGCGGGCCCGGTGTGGCCGTGAGATCCCATCCCGACATTCCATGGCGTTGGCCAGCGCCTCGTGAACCGCGACTTCCTGTAGTGAATGTGGTTGGCCGGTTACGTCTGCCAAGATTTTGGCGACTTCACCTTTATAGCGTTGATAATCGCCATAGCCGTCGAACCGGATAACCTTTGGCCAGCCATTCCGGCGAATTAGTGAATCCGGAAATGATCTTATACGGATACAGACGGCTGTTGCATCGTCCCGGCAGTCTCCTGATATCGCCAATGCTCGCAGGAGGTCGACCATGTCAAAATATTGTTGTAGCGGTAATGAGATCTGCTTTTCCAGCATAGTACTCAATCCATCAGTGCAATAATAGAAGGAGTCACCGATGGAAAGCGGTAAAGTGTGTGTTTCAAATAGTTCATCAGGATGGATGCCCAAAGAGCTGCTTACTCTGCCGGACTGAGCAGGGGCTATTTTCGAATGAATCCAAAACTTGGATAACCCCGCGGCTACCCAACGCAGTTCGCGCGTTTCCAGATCGACTTCAAAGGCAATGCCGTTTGCGGTTTGTCCTTCGGTAAAGTGCTGCGTAATTCGCTGATTCAGCAGCCTTACCTGCTCAGCCAACGGCAGGTCGGTTTCGTTTAGCTCACGCAGCATCACGTGCTGGGCGGCTGCATATAGTGCGGTACTCAGGCCCTTTCCCATCGCATCAATCAGAAATCCCCGCAGCAGTTTTCCTTCATGTCGCCAATCCAAAAAATATAGGTCGCCGCCCACGTAGAGACGGGGATGGTAGATTGTATCTACTTCGACATGGGTATTCGTTTTCAGCGGAGAGAGCAAGGCTGTCTGAACGCGTCGGGCAGTTTCCGCATCCTGTAGAATTTCTTGCTCGCGCTGAATTTCTTGGGAAATGTTGAGGAAGGTCATTGTGATCATACGGCGGCCTTGATATTGAATCATGGTTCCGGTCCGAATTACGGGGATGTGAAGTCCATGAATGTCTTTAAAGAGTGAGCGCTTGGGCGGTAAATAAGCATCATGCGCCAGAATTTGCAGTAGTTGCTGCAGGCTTTCGGAGTCGTCCGCAATCAACTCCGATAAATATAAGGGGCCGTCAGCCGGTAAGCTATAGCCGAATTGTTCTTCAAAACGGGCATTGCTTTCTAAAATTAGGCCTGTGTCCGGATCACAGATCACGATTCCTTCAAATGCCTGAGTAATCACGGCCCGATAGCGCGCCTCGCTATCCCGCAATAATTCCTCGGTTCGCTTCCGTTCTGCGATATCGTTGATAAGTTCAATTTCAATATTTTTGCGTTTATCTGCTTCTTGTTCCAATTCCAAAACTTTTTTTTCGAGCTTGCGAAACAGTGCAGCATTGTATTGCTCGATGACCCCATTGGTTGAAGGGGGTCCCTTCACCGCTTCAGACATCTGTCCACCTGTTTCCGCCAATACATCGCGAATGATTTTCAAAAGCACATCAGGTGGCTGAGGTTTGGTGACAAAACGTTCAGCACCCAGATTTAGGGCAAGTTGTTCATCAGTAAGGCTGGTATACGTGGCGGTGTAGAATACAAACGGAATATGCTTGAGCTCCGCATCTTTTTTCCACTGCAGGCACAAGGCGAAACCATCCATCTCAGGCATGAGGATGTCCGAGATGATCATGTCAGGCGGTGACTGGTGTGCTTTGTTCCATGCCACAAGGCCGTTTTCCGCACTTTCGACGGCGAAATTACTGCCTTTTAATATTCGTTCCAGATAGATTCTTGAATCAGCGTCGTCTTCAGCAATAAGAATCTTCATACATCATTCCCCCACGACCTTCCGGATCTGGTCGATTACCCTGATCGGATCGATCGGCTTTTCGAGATATGCATTGCATCCTGCGGCCAGAAATTTTTCCCGATCTCCAGCCATCGCATAGGAGGTTACTACAATAACCGGTATTGTTCGTCCTGCATCCGAATTTCGCAACCGGCGCAAAACCTCCGTTCCGTCAATATCCGGCAACTGAATGTCCAGAAGAATGAAGTCGGGGTGGTGACTTACAACCATTTCCAGCCCCCGGCCCCCTGTTGACGCCCATACAGTCGCATACCCCGCTTTTTTAAGTAACCGGGTGATTAGCATCATGTTATCTTCGTTGTCTTCAATTATCAGTCCCGTTTTCATTGCTCGTACCCTCCTTCGACAGGATTTCAGGCACTCGGATGCGGAATGTGCTACCTGCGCCCTGGACGCTCTCGACGCTTACTTCGCCGCGCAGAACTTCAGTCGCCAGCTTTTTGGTCAAATACAGCCCCAGACCAGTGCCGCCCGCTTTCACTTGCAAATGAGACTTGACCCGTTCAAAGGGCTCAAACAGTTTCGGTAAATCTTCGGTTGCAATGCCGATGCCGGTATCGGTAACTGATAATTCCACCTCGCCATTGTTTCGATGACGGCCGAGCGTGATTTTTCCCGACTCAGAGTATTTCGCCGCATTACTGAGAAAATTGATCAAACATTGTAGTAAGCGGCGACGATCCGTGAGCATTGCCACGTCGGGTTCAGTCTGCACTTCTATCGACATTCCTTTTTCGTCGACCAAGGGTCGGACGCTTTCTACAGCTTCCGCTACAAGTTCATTCAACGAAAAAGATTGTGTATGTGATTCAATCTTTCCAGATTCGATTTTTGATATATCGATAACATCAGTGATCAATGCCAGTAGATGATTCGCGGATCGCTTGACGCGACTCAAATTGTCTTTTTGTTCCTCATTCAACGGTCCCGACATTTCTTGCAGCGTCATTCCGGTAAACCCAATGATTGAGTTCAATGGCGTCCGTAGTTCATGGGACATCGAAGCGATAAACATGGATTTCATGTGATCGAGCTCTTTGAGTTTCAGATTAGCATTTTCCAGCACTGTTTCTACTCGCTGTCGTTCGCTAATTTCACTTGCCATTTTGCGATTTAGACTATCCAGGGTTTCATTCATGGCTGTCATTTCTTCGTTCATGGCCGTAAGTTCTTCATTGGATGCGATCAACTCTTCGTTGGAGGCTGTCAATTCCTGGGTTCGTTCCATGACAGTGGATTCCAGATGCACATTACTCAGCCTCAGAGCATTTTCCAGTGCGCGGCGGTGATTTCGGTTAAGTAACAGCAAAGCAATAAAGAATCCTTGCAGAGCCAAGAGCAGAAATGCTCCGGTGATATGCCACTTGTAAAGATCCCATGTGGTGTATTCCACAAATTTGATCCGACTGCCCTCAGGCAGTTTGCTTTCGTCAATTTGCCAACGTTTTAATTGCCGCCAGTCGTACATGAAACGTGGTGAGGCAGTCATCGCGAAAAAACTCTGTTCGCCGGATAACAGGCGCTGTGCTGCGGCGGCTGTTGCTTCGCCGTAAGATTCGGTGCTTGTCAGGTGACCACCGACAATTCCGCTGCCAAGAACTGTGTCATAAAAGCTGAAAATTGGCAGGTGTATTTGCGGTGCGACCGTTCGCATTACTTGCGTAGTCGTGACCGGCTGTCCATGGTTATTCAAAACGTAAGTCAAAAGCAGGACCGCGGAGTCTTGAGGCGCGACGGAAAGTTCGTTTATCAGTTCGGTTGTGCTGAGGCCTGAGAAGTAGATCACATTTTCAAAGGATTTTTCTGAGGTTAGCAGTCTCTTCGTACGTGCGAAGTATTCCCTGTCGTCCGCGCCGGCGCCCGCGACCACATATAAGTTTTTGGTGTTTGGCAGTAGAGCTTTGATGTTTTTTATCGTTCCCGCGATAGCGTCTCCGGTGCTTTGGATGATTCCCACAGACGGTCGTAGGGAAAGCATTTGAATCTGTTGCGGCGCAGGCAGGACAAACAACTGGGGAATTCCTTTGGCGAATTGTTCCCCATACTCCAAAAGGAACGCTGATCCGGCAGGCATGACGCCGACTACCAGATCAATATGTTCCCAGGTGTATTTTTGTTTCAGGAAAGTTACAACCGTTGCTGCCAATTCAGGATTAGCGGCTATTTTTCCGTCAATATATTCATAGCTGATTTTCGGCTCGAAGGGACGCGCTTTACTGATTTCTTCGACAAACCTATCATTAAAGGAGTTAAACCATTCTGTTGCATATGGCTGTGAGGTAATGATAAGAATTCGGCTCTCAGGCGCCGTTTGCCTGGCGCCAACTTGCGCCGAACAAGTCGGGGATGTAATTGGTGCAAAAAGTCCTATTAGTATTAGGAGAAAAAACAGAAGGGAAAAACGCCGATACACTTTCTGCATCATACCGCTACTCATCTCCTGAAGCACCGCATAGCTTTATTGATTCATACCTTCTATTTGAGTCTTTCATTCCCCTGCTTTCATGAAAAATAATACAAGCCGCAGTATGAAAAGCTATAGAATAATCGGCGCCTATAGTCGGTATATTTGGCAAATTGCAGGGGTTTCGCCAAGAGGCAGCGAAATGAGCAGTAGTAGTTTCGCATGAGAAAATAAACAAAATGAGGCGGAGGCATGTTGGGAATGCAGCGACAGCGAATGATGCCATACCTGATTGGTGTATTGGTTGCGTTGATGCTGGCTATCGGCGGGATTGGCTACCGTTCTGTCAATAGCGTGGCTGTCTTGACGGAAGAACTGTATGACCGTCCGGTTACCGCATGGGCGGCAGTCTTACGCATTAATAAAGATATTATTAGCATGCACAGGTCGATGAAAGATGTGACGTTGTCTACTTCGACGACCGAGGTAACCAGGCATGTGATCTTGGTAGATGAAGCTGAAGTGAAGGTGTTGACTGATTTTGGGCTGGTCAGGGACCGGTTTGTAGGAGATCCTGCGTTGGTTGAGGACGCATTGCAAAGCTTTTTATCATGGCGGCCGATTCGTGATGAAGTTATCAAAATGAGCCTTGCCGGTAGGCGGCAGGAAGCTGCGATAGTGACGCAGACCACCGGAAGTCGGCAAGTTGAGGAAATCGAACGGAAAATTGATGTTCTACGAGATATTTCCCAACAAAGAGGACAGAAATTTATCTCCGATGCCAGGGACGTTCGTAGCAAAACACAGTGGATGGTTTTGATCAGCATTGGAGTAGCATTTCTTTTGGCTATCGGGATTTCGTGGAAAGCCATTCGGCTCGAAACCCAATTGCAGGTTTTGAATCAGGATTTGGGATTTTTGGTGGAAGAACGGACCGATGAATTGGCTGTTGCCAATGAAAATCTGAATGCGCAAAATGAAGAAATTACTGCGATGAATGAGGAATTGACTGCGCAGAACGAAGAAGTCAGGGCGATGAACGACGAAATCGATGCACTGAACCACACTCTCATGGGAGTCAACGAAAAACTGGAACAAAGGGTTGCGGAGCGAACTGCGGATCTTATGGCCGCCAACCAGGAACTTACCGCACAGTTTGCAGAACTCACTGAAATGCAGCATAGCCTGCAACGGGAACGAGGGCTAACGGATGCTTTGTTCGACAGTGTTCCCGGCATGCTTTACCTTTATGATGATCAGGAAAATCTCGTAAGATGGAATAAACAGCATGAGAAGATGACCGGATATTCGGCGGAAGAGTTAGCCCGTATGAAGCTGTTGGACTGGTACAAGGGGGATGCAGAGGCTTCTGGATTGATTACTCGTGAAGTCGCACGGGCTTATCAGGAAGGATTCGCCAGCGCGGAAGCCGAGTTGCAAAAAAAAGACGGCAGCAGAATTCCCATGTATTTAACCGCTGTGCCGTTGAAAATGGATGGAAAGCTCTATTTTGCAGGGATAGGACTGGATATCACCGAACGAAGAAAAATGGCCCAATCGCTGGCAGAGAAGGAAGCACGCCTGCGCACGCTAGTGGAGACAATTCCTGATCTGATTTGGCTGAAAAACATTGAAGGTGTTTATTTGTTCTGCAATCCAATGTTTGAGAGGTTCTTTGGCGCCACGGAAGCAGAGATCATCGGTAAGACCGATTATGATTTTGTCGACAAAGAATTGGCGGACTTCTTTCGTGAACATGACCGCAAAGCCATGGCGGCAGGCGGACCAAGTGCGAATGAAGAATGGCTAACCTTCGCGGATAGCGGAGAACGAATTATGGTGGAGACCGTGAAGATGCCGATGCAGGATTCTAAGGGGCAGGTTATCGGCGTCTTGGGAATCGCACGGAACATCACCGAACGCAAGCGGATGGAAGAAGCACTGGCAGAGAGCGAGACCCGGTATCGGGCGGTGATGGAGCAGGCGCCGGAGGCAGTAATCATTTGTAATTCTGACACTGGAGAAATATATGAAGCCAACGCTCGTTTTACTGAACGTTTCGGCTATGATCTTAGCAAAGATGGGCCATTGAAGCTGTTTCAGATTACAGCGGACACGCAGGAAAATGTTAAAGGCTTTTTGGATGAACTCAAACAAGTTCGCTTTTTACCACTTCAACGCCGAATAATTCGCCATCGCAATGGCTCGTTAGTTCAAGTGGAACGTACGGCAACGCTGGTGAACTATGGGGAACGTACTTTGATGGCGTTGACAATACGGGATGTGTCTGAGGAAGTGCGTCGCGAACAGGAAATAAGCCGTGACGCTCAATTGGCGACTCGGGTGCAGAATGCGCTATTGACTACGGCGAAATCTTCAGAGCATCTGGAAATTAAGACTGTGTACCATCCCTACAGTTATGTCGGCGGCGATTTGTATTTTATAGATTGGCGATACAATGGGCAGGTATTGCGCGGCTATATTGCAGACGCAACGGGGCATGGACTTGGCACTGCGCTGCATACATCTTCCATGCATGTGCTGCTGCGGGAAGTCAACGAGCTTGATCTGCCGCTTGCGGAGCAGATGCTATGGATCAACCAACGCGCAGGTCAATATTTCGATGAGGGGACATTTGCCGGTGCACTGGCATTCGAACTTGATTTACAGGTTCGTCAGCTGCGGTGGGTTTGCGCCGGTATTCCGGAAATCTGGGTGGCAACGAAGAACTATCAAGGCGTAGTTGCCAAGCCGGGAATGTACCTCGGAGTGAGCGATAATGAAACTTTTGATATGCATACATTGCCGTTGGACGAGGGCGATTCTTGTTTCTTTTTGACGGATGGACTCGCTGAACTGTTGACGTGTCGAAAAGATGCTCCAATCGGTGATTTCCCGGCGATGGTTGATTTTTTACAGGCGTTGGCAGAAGATAAAGCCTGCAGGGATGATGCGACTGCCATCTGTCTCAATATCAGGTCTTTGCCACAGGCAATGGTGCAACAAGATGGTTGGCCAAAATGCTTGCGATTTAATGGATATGGAGATTACCAAAGGTTTAAGGGCGAAATTGCGGCTGTTTTGGCGGAAGTAACCGGGTTGCCCCATTCCATTCAGGAAGTAGCGGTTAATGAGGCGATCGGTAATGCATTGGAGTGCCGGGACGGAGTCTCTCGTCAACATCGTGCGCAGGTCTGTTTTACCCGCAAAGGGAAGAGGCTAATCGTGCGGGTGAAAACTTCTCGGATCGGTTTTGCCGGAAATGCTCTTCTGAAAAGGTTGCGGGCAAAACCGGAGGAAATGTTCAGTTTTGGTGAAGATGTGGGAATGGGCCGGGGAATTCCCATTATGCTATCAACGACTCAGCGAATGATGTATAACAGTGAGGGAACGGAGCTATTACTGGCCTGGCGGTTGTAATCAGGAAAAATGAATAAAAACGGGAGATTCGATGCCGAAGAGGCTTTCGAATCTCCCGTTTTTATTTGCAGAAGAAATTTTCAGTTTGTTTTGGCGCCTGCCACTTTCGG
>DATMYT010000663.1:0-3118 GCA_035560855.1 Negativicutes bacterium
TGCGTATTTTGTTGCAGATATTCACACATTTCCCTGATATTTTTCTCGTCGGCGTTCACTTCCTCGATCAGCGGGACGCGGATGATCGTGTTCGGATTCAGTTTGGACATCGCTGCGATATTCTCCAGAATCCTGTGGTTGCTGACGCCGGTCATTTTCTGATGAACTTCGTCATCCATATGTTTAATATCTACAAACACACAATCCAGAAGTTCAACAATATCTTTTGTCGTTTCCCAGTCGAAATACCCGCTTGTTTCGACCGCTGTATCGATGCCCAACCGGTTACAGGACGTAACCAGTTGGCGCAAAAACTCAGGTTGTGCAAAGGGTTCTCCACCGGAGAAGGTGACACCGCCGCCGGATTCACGATAGAAAATCGTATCTCTTTTAATTGCAATTAAAACTTCTTCGACCGTTACCGTAGAGCCCATTTTCTTTCTAGCCCCTGTCGGGCACACTTCGCAGCATCGAAAGCAGGCATTGCATTTTTTCCGTTCAAATTCACTTTTGTTTTCGACGCCCATGGTCGCAGCGCCGGTTTCGCAAACCTGCGCACATCGCCCACAGCCGCTGCACTTTTCACGGAGATACAATACTTCCGGGCTGCCATTCCAAGATTCCGGATTGGCGCACCATTTACAACGCAGCGGACAGCCTTTGAAAAAGACTGTGCTGCGTATTCCCTCACCGTCGTTGATCGACCAGCGTTGGATCTGAAAGATATTTCCGTTACATGGTTTCATAGGTCGTTCTTTCTATAATCGCGTCCTGCGCTTCGCGGGACAGGTTAACGAACTGCGTGCTGTACCCGGCGACCCGAACCAACATGTCGCGATAATCTTCCGGATTCTTCTGCGCTTTGCGCAGCGTTTCGGTCGAAACCACGTTGAACTGCACATGAAAGGCTCCAAGTGCAAAATAGGCTCTGATAATCGCGGCCAAATTCTTCAGGTTTCGCTCCGACTTCAGCAGTTCCGGCGCCAACTTCACGTTCATCAAGGTACCGCCCGAATGAATGTCATGATTAATTTTGGCGACAGAACGCATCGCCGCAGTCGGGCTTGTCAAATCAGTGCCCGCATGGGGGGAAACACCTTCCGTCAGCGGCGTTTGCGATTTTCTTCCGTCCGGAGTCGCCCCAATCACGCTCCCGGCCGGAATATAGTTGGAAATTCCCATGAACGCCGAATTAAATGGTGAGCCAAAATAGTCTTTATAGGACTGGATTTGCTTGTAGTAAAACTCGGTGATTTCTACGGCAATCGAATCTACATAATCAATGTCATTGCCATATTTGGGACAGGCCAACGCCACTTGTCTTAGTTCTTCATAGCCTTTCCAGTCTGCGTCCAGTGCCTTGCAGATTTCTTCCAGCGTATATTTTTTGTCCTCAAACACCAGTTTCTTAATCATTGCCAGAGAATTCGCCGAATCAGCGACGCCGATTCCAGTAAGAACCGGGCCAACATTGTATTGTGCGCCGCCTTTGCTTAGGTCTTTCCCTTTTTCCATGCATCCATCCACAAGCAGGGAAAGATATGGCCTTGGCACCATTTCTGCATGGATTTGTTGTGCAGTAAGCGTTCCGACAACCGAATGCTTGATTAAATACGCGATCTGCTTGAAATAGGCTGCTTTGACTTCTTCATAGCTAGTAAACGACGCAGCGTTCTTTTCATCCAGTCCCATCTTCTTGCCGGTAACCCGGCTCTTCCCCTGGTTCAGGGCATACTCGATCGCTGCAGCCATATTTATGCTAACTGCCGATGTCCACTCGCCCACTTTTCTAAAGTGAGGAACTACGCAACCACAGTTGCTCCAATCCCGCGCATCTTCAGGCTTCAAGCCTGCCGCTATAAGCATAGCCGAACCGACCCGGTCGTTATGAACCGCCGGGAATCCGGTCCCGACGCTGATCAGTTTGCATACCGCCAACAGGAATTCTTCCGGACTATCGGGATGGATTCGCACGCTAAGGCCCGGTTGGTGTGTCTTAACATTTTCAGTTGCTTTCAAGCACATATAGGAGAGTTCGTTGGTTGCATCGCGACCGTCGCGTGTCCTGCCACCTACGGTCAGATTCTGAAACGAATTGTACCCGGCAAAGAACTTGGCGGTATTGCTGGAAATTGCCCACACCCATTCCGACAGCTTGATCCACAGCGCCTCAATCAGTTCCTGGGCTTTTTCCGCTGTGAGAATGCCGGCTGCTATATCTTTGGCGAAATACGGGTACATGTATTGATCAAATCGTCCCAAGTTCAGCGCCAGCGAATTCTCGGACAGGATGGAACCCAATTGGGTAAACCACACCATCTGCACTGCCTCGTAGAAAGTAGTAGGAGGATGTTCCGGCACTCTCCGGCAAATTTCGGCAATCGCCAATAGCTCGGCCTTGCGTTGAGCATTTGTTTCCGCTTGCGCCGCTTCTATCGCTTTGCCTGCATATCTGTTGGCCAGTGTGATAATCCCTTCAGATACAAGCACTTCAGCTCGGTAAAAATCAACTTTCTCCAATTCTTCGGCCGTAACAGCCTCTAACTGGTCAAGATGCTCCTGCGCTTCTTTTTTGAGACCACCAAAGCCTTTTTTAAATATCACATCCTGATAGTCGGCAGTAACTTCCCCCACTGCATTACGCCACTTGGAATCATTGTCAATGATTCCGGTATCAATCAAAATATTAGCGGTTTCCGGGTTAATGCGCGCCAAAAATGTTTCTTCGAGCGACTTGCCTTGCCAATACGGGAATATCTCCTTGCGCAAGGCGCGTTTGGAAATATCATCAACACAATAGGGATCTTGAGTACGGCTCTCAAAAGTGTCCATCTCGCTATCGACCCATTTCCACGAGTATTCAGGGCAAATGATTCCCGACTTGCGAAACTCACCAATCGCGCCGACAATCAACTCATTATCAAAAATAGTGGCCGGAATGCTCTCACAGACCGCTTTGAAAGCTTTGGCCCGTCTAATGATTACTGCTTCTCCTTCCGTCTGTTTATGCGACGCAGTAAAAGCCAGCGCTCGTTTAATGCTGATCGATGGTTTGGAATCAATGTACGACCTTTTAAATTCTTCAATCCTTTTACTTGACATAGAAACTCCCCCTCGT
>DATMYT010000664.1:0-3226 GCA_035560855.1 Negativicutes bacterium
CATTGTACCGGGATTGTCGCTCCCTTTGCGTCAGCTTGTGTAGCAGCAAAATTGTTGAAAATGCCCAAGGATGTATTGGTTAATGCCTTGGGCATTTGTGGTAGCCAGGCGGCTGCGTTGCAAGAATTTTTACATGATGGATCGTGGGTGAAGAAAATTCACGCAGGCTGGGCTGCCCATGCCGGTATTTATGCTTTGTTGATGGCGAAAAATGGGTTGACGGGGCCGCGAGAGGTATTTGAAGGAAAATATGGCTTGTATGCCACCCATATTGGATCTGTGGAAGGAATAGGGGATGCTTTTGACGATCTTGGTCAACGCTGGCGAACTTCGGAAATTAGTGTAAAGCTTTATCCTGTGTGCCATATGATTCATTCGTTCAGTGATTGCATTTTTGAGCTTCAAAGCAAATATGGGTTTACACCAAAGGACATAACCAAAGTGGAATGTCGCATTGAAAAACGTTGCTACCATATTGTCTGCATACCGGAACAAGCAAAAAAAAGACCTACATCCGATTATGGCATGCGCTTTAGTTTGCCCTATATTGTGGCCATGTCATTACTGAAAGGGAAAATCAGCCCATTGGAGATTGACGAAAAATATTTATCGGAGCCGGCAGTCTTGGAGCTTATTGATAAGGTTGAATGCCTGGAAGATGAAACGGTAAAAAATGTGGGCCATTTTCCGGGCTGGGTTGAAATCACGCTTCATGATGGATCCAAGTATCGTTGGCAGCAGGAATATGAAAAAGGCGCCGCTGAATATCCCATTGCTTCGGCCGACATTATAACAAAATACAGAAACAATGCCAGTGCCTATCTAAAATCGGAACAAGTCGACATTTTACTCCAACAAATCCAACAACTGGAGCAGCTTCCCGACGTTTCTTCCTTACTGAATTTAATGGTTATGGAATGAATAAGTGATTTGTTTACAAGTAAACCCGCTTAAAAAATAGATGAAAAGGAGAGAAAAATTGTGACACTAACGACTCAATTGGCATCTTATTTTTCAAAATTGGAGTATGAACAACTGCCGCAAGAGGTGGTGGAAAAAGCTAAAGAAAATATTATTGATACCTTGGCAGGTGCTATTCCGGCGGTAAAGGTGCCGGATGTCAAAGGCATTACTGATGCAATGAAAGAGTATGACAGCCAGAATGACTGCACTCTTTGGGGAACCAATCGGCGGGCTTCGGTATTCTCGGCCGCACTGATCAATGGAACAGCGGCCCATGCCTTGGAAATGGATGATTTTCATCCACAAGGGAAATGTCACATGGGGGTAGTGGTGATTCCGGCAGTTCTAGCGTTGGCGGAAGCTCACAAACTTTCCGGCAAACAAATAATCACGGCTGTGATTGCAGGCTATGAAGTTGGATTGCGAGTGGCTATTGCCGTGGGAACTTCATCGCATCGGCTGCGCGGCTGGCATGCGACCTCCTCGTGTGGCGTTTTTGGCGCGGCTGCCAGTGCAGCAAAAGTTTTGGGACTCAATGCTGCGCAAACCGTAAGCGCCTTAGGCTTGGCTGGAACCCAAGCGAGTGGGTTATGGGCCTTTATGGAGGATGGAGCAGGGAATAAAAAATTCCATGGCGGGCATGCTGCACAAGCCGGAGTTATTGCCGCTATCATGGCTAAAGGTGGCATGACCGGCCCCAGTGCAATTTTGGAAGCCGAAGATGGCGGCTTTTTCCGGGCGACTTCCGATGAGTACAATTGTGATACGGTGATTGAAAAATTGGGCGAGCTTTGGCGTGTAATGCGAGTGGGGAGAAAACCCTATGCATGTTGTCGCAGTATGCACCTTTCGATCGATGGGGTATTAGAACTGCGCGAAGAAGAGAAGCTTCAACCGGAGGATATTGAGCGAATTGATGTCTATACTTATGAAATCGGCGTGAAACAATGCGGTACATTCCAAATCCCGAAAAACACATTTGAAGCAACATTTTCGATTCCATACGGCATTGCGGCAACTTTCTACGATGGGGCTGCCGGGACTTGTCAGTTTACTGAAGAGCGAATCAGGGATCCTAAATTACTGGAACTTTGCAGTCGAATTTTTGTCCACAGTTCGCCGCAGTACACTGCGGAATATCCCGGTAACTGGGGTTGTGAAATGAAAGTTCATACGCGGGATGGACGTGATTTTACCAAAATTGTTTGGAATGGTAAGGGCGGCCCGGATAATCCTCTAACCAGAGAGGACCTGACACTTAAATTCAAGAGCTTGGCGGGTGAATCTCTTACCGAACCCAAAATGGATGAAATCGCCAATACCATATATAATCTGGAAAAAGTTTCGGATGTCACCCAACTGACTGCGCTCTTGGTCCCTTGAGTGCAAAGAGAGTCTCAAAAGAGAGGAGAAACTACGATGAAATATAATTTTGATGAGGTAATTAACAGAAAGAATACACAAAGTTCTAAGTGGGACAATGTTGGAGATCGTGTGGGAAATGCCAATGCGTTGCCAATGTGGGTTGCTGATACTGATTTCCGGTGTCCACAACCTGTAGTAGATGCTGTAAAGGCCCGAGCTGAGCATATGATTTATGGTTATCCTTATACCGTACCGGAATTTAAAGAATCTACTATTAATTGGATCAGGAAACGTCATGGTTGGGAGATTGATCCTGATTGGATTGTTTTTGCTACCGGCATTGTTCCGGTATTTAACACCATGATACAAGCGTTTACTGAAGTAGGGGATGAAGTAATCATTCAAAGACCTGTTTACCACCCGTTCGGTTTTGCTATTGTTGATAACGATCGTGTAATCAGTGACAATAGTCTGATTTATGAGGATGGTAGATATCGTATTGATTTTGAAGATTTGGAACGGCGGGCAGCTAGTCCGAAAGCCAAGCTGATGATACTGTGCAATCCCCATAATCCGGTTGGACGTATCTGGAAGAAAGAGGATTTAGTACAAATTGCTGAGATTTGTTTGCGGAATGACATTATTTTGATAAGTGATGAAATTCATTCCGATCTGATTTTTTCTGGTTACAAACATATCCCAATAGCTTCTTTAAATGAAAGATATGCAATGAATACCGTTACCTGCTATGCGCCGTCTAAAACATTTAACATAGCCGGGTTGCGTAGTTCGGGTATTGTAGTTCCTAATCCCAAATTAAGAAAAGGCTTGGAAAAGCAGTTCAAGAAAAACAGAAGCATCCAGCAAAATGTCTTCGCGCTGCCATCATATATTGCAG
>DATMYT010000665.1:0-2158 GCA_035560855.1 Negativicutes bacterium
GTTATCCTTTCCGATTCGGTAAAAAAGAGGATAGCCGACGCTATCCTCTAGTCGCGGCGGCTGCCGCATAATTTTTGATAATGACGATCGGCGTCTGTTGGTTTGCATTACCGAATGGATTATCAATAAGTATACGTGATAATTCCTGTGGATCGATTCCTTTTGAAACTCCGAGAACCGCTGCCCGCTTCAGATCGTTGACATCCGCCACAGCAGCCCCGTAGCACCCAAGACGTTCACGTATTGATTCTGCAACCTTGGTTGGTTCTTTAGGTCCAAAAACCAGAACCTTGTCAAACGGCGGCATAGTTCCAGTAACATCGTCAATCAGCGGCGCCTGTTCGCCCGCCAACTTATAAAACACACCCGATTGACCAAACACTTTTGCGATCCCACCGACCAAAAATGCCATAAATACTCGTAATGTTCCTTCTTCATCCATTGTCGACTGCATTCCGCAAGGACTGGAGCAACTCGAATCTGGATGGATGAATCGACTCAAAATGATCGCCAATGAACTTGGGTTCATTTCCTCTGGACGCCTATAGCGGCCCTGAGTAATGGCCAGAACACTTTCCGCCACTGAAACCACATCATCAGGACCCATTTGCGGCCCTGCATATTTCTCTATTACATCCACAATATTGTCTCTTTTGGTGACAATGTGGGTTTTAACAGGAATCAGTTCGACTTTTCCTCGTTCCACTCCCATGCCTCCTACTTCTGCTCCCCGGCGCTTTGAATCGCGATTTGGAACTCTTCTACAGGTATTTCCAACAACACTTTTGCCATATACCAATCAGATCGGCCTATCACCTGATAAACCACGTTCAGCGGCAAATCCACAATCTGTTCCATCGCCTGTCGGATGTCGCCCCCGTGAGCATCAAAAAGAAGTGTGATGATCGCCACGTCATGATCAATCTTATCCATTGGGAACAGCACCGACTCCCAGTAACCATCCTTGCGGGGACTAGATGCAGCGGTTACCTTCGTTGTCAGTTCCGCCGCCGAAAATTGTTCGCACGGCAACCATGGTCTGGCAAAAACATCCATCATAGTCCCTTGCTGTGATCCGCGATTACGAAACGGCAACTGAAAAGAAAAAGCCATTTTGTCTGCGGTCTCTGATTCCAGTACCAGTTTTGATCGATTCGCAATATCAAAATAAAAATCGGCGTCTCCCTGTTTCCAGACGAATAAGGCCACCGCCAACATTACCAGGCCCAAAAACGCCAGGAAATATCCCAAAATCACTAGCACTATACCACTCCTCCATTTTCAGCCTGCCGCACGGCATCGATCCTGTCAAAATAGATCTGCGGCAACCGGGTAACCCGGCCTTTCTTATCAGTAAAAACATTCTGTGTTGATCCTTCTGCCAGCAACATATTATCCATATCCCGCATCACACGATAGGAAAAGCACATCTTTGCCCGGGAGAACTCCACCAGTGTCGCCTCAATACGGATCATTTCGTCGAAATGAGCTGACTGTCGATATTTGCATTGAACATCGGTAATGGGAAATACAATCCCTGCTGCTATCAACTCCGGCAGCAGAACATTACCAGCTCGAAGATACTCAACGCGCGCCATCTCAAACCAACGAAAATAGTTGGAATGATGGACGACCCCCATCAAATCAGTTTCAACAAAACGGACTTTATCGAGTACTGCAATCATCATATCAATTTTTCATCCCGGCCGCGATCTCCAAAACCCGTGCAGCAGCGTCCCGAATATTATTCACCAATGGCCGATTTTCCATCCCAACGATTTCAAAATGACCTTGATTCACCGGTACCAAAACCTTTCGAGCATTGGATGAAGCAATCGCTTCCGCCATGAGCGGTGTAATTTCGCCCATCAAGGCATTTGGGATCACGATGCCCACTGGCCCGGCGATAATGTCTGCGCTTTGAGCCATCACCTTAACAGCGTTCTCCCCTGTAGCACCCCGAGAAGCCCCAGCCTTCACCATAGACTGTGTCGCCCAAGCGTTGGCGCCGATACACACGATTTCAGTTCCAGCGACAGCTTGGCTAGAAAGTTGTGATACCAGCTGTGCACCGATCCCGCCGCCCATTCCATCAATCACGACGATCAGCATGCTTGAAGATCCTCCCGTTACAAAATAAACCACAGTAAATGTACAC
>DATMYT010000666.1:0-2726 GCA_035560855.1 Negativicutes bacterium
ATAATGTTGAAGAGACAAGCAAAAACTAAAGCAAAAATAATCCAAAAAGGCAGGCGAGAAAATATGTTTGGTTCTACTATCCTTGACGTATTCGTAGGGCTGATCTTCATTTATCTTATCCTGAGCTTAATTTGCACACAAATAAATGAACTAATTGCAGCGACGATCAAGCTTCGGGCAAAAACTTTGGAAGGGGCTATTTTCAGCATACTCAACAATCGCGAACTTGTGAGCGAAATCTATAAAAATTCTATTGTTCAGGGATCAGCCCATTCAGGGAATGCACCTGCATATATTGGCGTCTTTGAATCCAATAAGCCTTCCTATATTTCCTCCCAAAGCATAGCCTTTGCCTTTATGGATGTTGTTCAGGCTCGGTGCCCGACAGATCGAGGCATTGATGTTCGCAGCGTCGCCGGGATGATCACTTGCGCCGAACAGTTGCCGGATGGAGATTTAAAAAACGCGATTTTCGCTATCGCACAAAAAGCGCAAAACGACGTGAATAAATTTCGCAGTGATCTTGAGGACTGGTTTGATGACTCTATGGCCCGCGTAACCGGTTGGTATAAGAAGCGCATTCAAGTCATCGGTTTCATTGTAGCTCTCGTAATCAGCGTGGCCGTAAATGCAGACACGATCGAGCTTACGAATCGGATTTATAAGGACACCACTTTTCGCAATGCGGTGGTTACCTCGGCAGAGGGGGCAAGCAAAAAAACGTTGCAAGATTTTTCCGCCGAGAATAGCGGCAAAATGAATGCGGAAATACAAATGTTGGGATGGAACAAGCCGCTGGTTTCCGTCTATGATTGGGCAGCAAAAATACTGGGGTTATTGCTAACGACGATTGCGATATCTCTTGGAGCGCCTTTTTGGTTCGATGTGCTCAACAAATTTATGAATGCCCGTTTAGCTGGCGAGAAACCAAAAACGGCGGCGGAAATCAGGAAGGGGAATGGTTAGCGATGTCTCAACCCTTTACCCACTATCTAAGTGCAATGTCTGCGATGAAAAGTCTGCCGGACGAAGTCCGTGGGCGGAATTTTTGGGACCAATACAAAAATTTCATTACCTTTGGGACATTCAGCCCAGACCTGTTCTACACGAAAAACCTATCGCTTGTGGCAAAATATATCATGCCGCATGTGCCAGACTTCATTAAATTTATTCCTGTATCCTGGGTACCCAATACGTTTGCATTCCTTGATGGGCTGTTGGCCTTTTCCAGTTGGGTGATGACTCCTTTTAAAAGCATTTATTGGTTTATTTTGCGAAAATTTTTCAACAAAGAAAAAGCATATGACTGGAGCCTCATTGCAGATCGAACGCACAATCATCATAGTTTTAGTTCTTTTTGCTGCATGCTGGATACGGCCAAGCAAAATAAATTGGAGAATAATCCTGACAGCGAGAAGCAATTGGGTTTTGCCATGGGCTTTTATGCGCATGTTATTACGGACGCGATTTATCACCCGATGGTATATCGGAATGCAAAAGATCATTGGAATACGAAAGAATTTGACCCCGAGACACTCCATAAGTGGTTAGATCTTCAAATCGACCGTTGGCTCGCGAATTATACTTTTTGCGCCGAACCAGATGCAGCTAAGGTTTCCTGGCAATGCCCAGGGGCACAAGAGACAATGCTTGATTCATCAGTACATCAGTTGCTTGAGGCATGTCTGCTTAATCACTATAGAGGCGCCGTTTCTCCTGGATTTCAACCCGCCGATATTGATGCTGCCTATGCAAATTATAAATATGTTGCAGGGCTGGCCTATTCGGGGAAATATGTGACTCATTGGGGACGCGGTGCAATTGTGTATGGTGAGGGAATAAACCCTAACTCAGGGGGAGATTCTTTTTTGCAGAAATATCGGTTAAAACTCGAATCGGGAAATAACGTTTTTGACGCTTCGGTGCTTGATCTTGCTCATATCGCCAAGAGTTGTTTGATTCAAACCTTTGAAGCGGTTTTCGTATTCTGGGACTCGGTGGAAAGCGGTTCGAGGGCGTTTTTTAAAGAGCATTATCCGCAACTATGCTATTTGCACGAGAATTGGAATCTCGACACAGGATTGCCAGCCTATTTGAATGTGGAGTCCGTGATTCAAGACGGGCGTGGTGAGCTTCATTACAATGCTTTTGTGGATGTCCTGATGGAGAACTACCGAAGATTTGCGTCTATCCCGTAGACAGATATAGCAATAAGGGGGTGGTGGTTGAGTACGCGGAAAACTTTCGTTTCACCGGCAATGTTGCACAACAAATAAGTGAAGGAAGGTGAAAAACTATGATGTCTGCTGGTCAGAGGAAGAAAACCAAATTTATAGGGTTGATTTCGGTCATAGTGTGCTTCTCCTTGTTGTTGTCAGGATGTGTTAGCCTAAAGGCGATCCAGAATTTTGCCGAACAATCGATGCAAACATCAGCCTATGAAGCATTTGTCGATGACTACCGGGATTCATTGTATAGAACTCAACAGTACGAGCAAGAACTGGGCAGAACACCGGATTCGGCTAAGCTGAAGGAGCGTGAGCAAGAAAAAGAAGGGTTGAAAATCATACATAAAACGGTTGCTCAGTACATGGCATGTTTAGCCACATTGGCATCAGATAATTTATTTGCGTATGATACCGCAATGAATGGATTTGCAGGCGAATTGTCTGCAAATCCGGCTTTTGCCACAAAAGCAAAAGAGGTGAAAGCTGTCGGGACTATCT
>DATMYT010000667.1:0-3984 GCA_035560855.1 Negativicutes bacterium
TAGGATACTTCACTTTTATTTTATCCCGTCTGCGCTGCCATATCATCCGCGCATGGACTTATTTTCCTTGGACTTACGTCCCATTGTTCAATAGGCTTTAAGTCCTACTTATAATTAAGTTTGGTTTGTTCTGTCAAACTATGGACCTCGTCGTCTCAGTGTGGAATCATTGAGTCGTTATCCAAACAGCCACCAGTTTCTTTAGCAGAATGCTTGAAGACATAAAAAACGACCTCGCTTCCTTAGTGAAAACGAGGTCGTTTCTTGATTATAACGGTGCAACCTTCCCCATGATAGCCAGAATCTGAAGGATCGAGTTTTCCATGGTTCCGGTGTTCTTTACGACATGATCAGCTATGCGCCAATTGTCATATTCGCCCTTGGCTTCGGCCTTATCAATGCGGGCCCTCACATCTTCCAGTTTGTCGCCATGCATCATAAACCGGCTGAATATCGTTTCTTTATCGACAAGAATAAAAATAGACTCCAGACTTTCTCCGATCATTCTTTTTAGCTGCGCGAGCCCATCCATGTCTATGTCCACCGTGCAGGCAGAATTCTGATTCATTTTTTGCATTACTTCTTCCTTGGTAAGCCCAAACAGATATCCTGCATTGCTTACTTTTTCAAAAGGCTGAGCTTTGGCGAATTGAGCGCTATCCACAAAATAGTAATCTACACCCTCACGCTCACCCGGTTTTGGAGGACGGGTCGTATGACTGACAAGCGATGGAACACCTCTTCGGCCAAGTTCCTTCGCCAGCGACGATTTCCCTGATCCAGCCGGCCCGATAAGTGCGAAAACTTTATTCATTGCGCTCCCTCCTTTGTGTTTTGATTAAGTTCCCGATTTATTATAGTGTATTGTTTCGTCATGAAATTCCATAATCCTCCATCAATGTTCTGGGTGAAAATGACAAAAAGAACTCCGAGTTTACAAGACTCGGAGTTCTTTTATTATCAGCAATGGAGAGGATGGATGTTAAAAAGTCAGAGCGCCAGTCAGATAGCAAACTATCGTCATCACGATACTTGTACCAAACGTCCAGAGAAACATGAATTTCTGATGCTCAACAAGATTGACTTTTGCTACGCTGACCAAAACTAATGTAGCCGCAGCCAAAGGGCTGAGCGGGAACCCCGTGGTCATTTGACCGAGTATAGCGGCTCTGCCGATCTGAACCGGATCTATGCCGAGGGAAGTAGCCATCTCATATACAACTGGCAATACGCCAAAATAATAAGCATCGGTCGGGAAGACCAAACTCAGCGGCATGCCAGTAATGGCGACAGCAAGCGGCAGGAGCGACCCCATCCCTTGCGGAATCAGGGAAACCATGGCGCGAGCCATTTCAGTCACCATTTTAGTGCTCGTTAAAATGCCTGTAAAGCAGCCCGCGGAAAAGATCAGAGTGACAATAGTCACCACTTCCGATGAATAATTTTTCATTCGCTCCTGTTGGTCTTTCAGATTGGGATAATTGACCGTTATAACAATAGCGAAACCGATAATGAAAAGCGTTGCCATTGGCATGATCTCTGCCAACAAACCGGCAATAACAAGCACTGTCATAATCACGTTAAACCAGAAGAGGTGAGGTCTTTTAATACTAAGATCGTCGCCAATTCCGTCAAAGTTGCTATCCGTTCCTTCATCACCGCCAACGTCGGCCACACCCAAACGGGCACGTTCTTTTTTGCCGACATAATAGCAGGCAAAGAGTACCCAGGCAATGCCCGCAATCATAGCGGGAATGATGGGATTAAAGACCACAGAGGCGTCACTTTGTAACGTAGCCATGACACGGGTGGTCGGACCGCTCCAGGGGAGCGGATTCATGACGCCGGCAGCCATGCCGACCGCAAAAGGAAGAATAAGGGGATTCATATTGATTTTGCGCGTGACGGGGTACATGGCAGTAACGGAGATAATGAACGTAGTTGTTCCATCCCCATCAAGTGAAACAAGCATAGCCAGAATAGCCGCGCCGATAGTTATTTTGACCGGGTCGCCTTTTACCAGCTTCAAAATTCTGTTTACCATAGGATCAAACATCCCGGCATCAATCATGAGGCCAAAATAGATGACGGCAAAAATAGGAATCATCGCAGACGGTGTGACTTTTACAATGCCGGCCATCATCATTTTGCCAATTTCCGTTCCAAAGCCGCCAATCAGAGCGAATATAACCGGAATGCTGATTAAGGCCACCGGAATCGACAATTTTTTGGTCATGGTTGTATAAAGAAAGACGGCGATTATGCCAAATCCCAATAAAGCTAACACGCTCTGCACCTCTCCATTACATATTTAAATCGCAGGTCAAATTAATTAATTTTAGCGAGTTGTAGGCGTCGCTCTCAATTTTTCGACTACCGCCGCACAAAAGTTTATCATACAATTGACGATCATTTCGCCACGCTGCGCCGATGCCTGGGAAGGATCGCCCAAAACACCTTGTTTGGAGAGGTCTTCCATGTCGAGGTAAAGGTTCACGGGAATGCCGTTAATAGCGCCTTGTTTAATCGTTTTTATGGGAAACTCGCCCCACATATTGTTGTTGTTTATGGGTTCCAACAAATCCATGCGCATCATATCCGGGTAGAGGTACGACATTACGGACGTCAAGGGCTCGGCGCCATGACCGGAGGGATCTTTTTCCTGCTTGTACACTTCTTTCTTGAAGTCTGGCATTAAAGATTGCCACAAATCAATCGAAACGCAAACAATTTTCTTCTCGCGCCTTATTTGTCGCGCCACTTGATCGATGGTCGATACATTGCCAGCATGCCCATTGAGGAAAAATATTTTTGTAATGCCATGTTCAATCAAGCTTTCGCAAACATCACTGATCAAGGCGGCTACCGTCTGGGGCTGCAGCGAGATTGTTCCAGGAAAGCCTCTGAAGTATTCTGAACAACCAAAGGGGATGACTGGAAGATAATACGCCCCCGTTTTTTCAGCTACCTGTTTGGCAATGGCTTCCGCCGCCAAATAATCGCCGGTTATCGATTGTGGGCCATGTTGCTCCATAGAACCCATAGGGATAATAATAACCGGGTCCGTTTTAAAAGCCTCATCGATCTCTTTCCACGTCATTAAGTGTAATGCACGCTTTTCCATTGTTGAAAATACCCCCTTCATATTATAGTAATGTCGCACCGCTTAAATATTATAATATTATAACGTTATAATCATGTCAATATTGACTAAACAATACACACTATTTTGTGCTAAAATAGATTTGATTTTAGTGAGCGGGCTAAAGAATCAACTGATAAAGGCGGGCGTGTATGAAAGAATCGTTAAGCTTGCAAATATACAAGGATTTATACGAAAAAATACAATGCCATTTTTACAAGCATGGCGAACAACTGCCGACCGAAACAGAATTCGAGCAGCAATACCAGGTAAGCCGCGCTCCCGTGCGGCAGGCGATGGCCAAGCTGGAATCAGACGGTCTTATTTCCCGGCAAGCTGGCAAGGGCACCTTTGTATCCATGCAGGGCAACAAAGAACGGATGACTGTGCTGGGAGGGTTCGGCGTCCACTTCGCGAAACATACGCGTCAAGTGCTTTGCAAAACAATAAAAATCGAGGAACTGATCACAGCCAAAGATCAAAAAAAAAGTTTTGGGTTTCCTGCCCAAACACCTTTGGTATTTATCTCGCGCGTGCGATCAGTAGAGAATGAGCCTATTTTTTTCTTGAACCACTATATCGCGAACTTGGATATTGCTAAAATCAAGGCTGCCGGCGACATACAGTTCATGCGCCAATTCTTGCAGCAAAATGGAATAGATATAGAGTATGTGTCGGAAAAAATCAAAGCCGTGGTCACCGATGAACGACTAAGCAATATTTTTGACGTGCCGCTGGGGTACCCACTGCTTAAGATTAACCGCACGTCTTTCAATAAAGATTTTGAGCAACTTGTCTATGAAATTTATTATGTCAAATCTGATACGTGGGATTATGAAGTG
>DATMYT010000668.1:0-2387 GCA_035560855.1 Negativicutes bacterium
GGTCAAGACCGTCCGAGCGCTGGACGGCGTAAGTTTTTCGATTAAAGCGGGTGAAACATTGGGGGTGGTGGGCGAGTCCGGTTGCGGAAAATCGACGCTGTCCCGCTCGATTCTGCGACTGCATGAACCCACATCGGGGAAAGTTATTTACAACGGGCAGGATCTGCTGTCTTTTGATAAGGAAAAAATGCGCCAGATGCGCCGGGAACTTCAGATCATTTTCCAGGATCCTTACTCGTCCCTGAACTCCCGCATGACGGTAAAAGAGCAGATTCGTGCGCCCCTCGACGTGTTCAAACTCGGATCGAGGGAGGAGCGGGAGCAAAAGGTCATGGAGATCATGACCAAGGTCGGACTGCCGCTGGAATACATGAATCGCTATCCACATGAATTTTCCGGCGGACAGCGGCAACGTATCGTGATCGCCAGAGCCCTGGTGCTTGACCCTAAATTCATCATCTGCGACGAACCGGTTTCGGCGCTTGATGTTTCCGTGCGCGCACAGGTTCTCAATTTGATGCTGGATCTGCAAAAAACATTCAATTTGACCTATCTGTTTATTTCCCATGATTTGAGCGTAGTGCGTTATATTTGTGACCGAATCATGGTGATGTATCTTGGAAAAGTAGTGGAAATCGCCGAAAAGAAAGATTTGTATGCGGACGCCAAGCACCCCTATACGCAAGCACTTCTGTCCGCCATCCCGATTCCTGACGTTGACATGAATCGAGAAAATGTCAATTTGTTGGGGGATATGCCTAGCGCTTTCAATCCGCCAAGCGGCTGTCGTTTTCATACGCGCTGCCCGAGGGCCAATGAACGTTGTACACAGGAAGAGCCGCAACTGAAAGATTTGGGCGGCAACCATTCTGTTGCCTGTCACCTCTATTGGCAGGCGGATGATTTTCCATCAGGGAAGTTGGTATGATCGATAAGAAGCAGATAAAATCTTGGATCGAAATTCATAAACAAGCGTTTTTGGCTGATGCTATGGAATTGATTCGTATCCGTAGTGTCAGTGAGAAATGCGAGGATGAATATCCTTACGGGCAAGGCTGTGCAAAAGTTCTCGACAAAGCGCTGGAACTCAGTGCGAGAAAAGGGTTTGATACGGAAAATCACGCTTATCATTGCGGTAGTGCTATGCTCAGGGGGAGAAGTGAGCGGGAAATAGGTATTTTCACTCACTTGGATGTGGTGCACGAGGGAACGGATTGGCAGTGTGACCCTTACCAGCCCTATATTCAAGATGGATGGTTGTTCGGCAGAGGAAGCGCGGACAACAAAGCGCCGGCCATGAGTGCACTTTACGCGATGAGCTTTCTGCGTGAACAAGGGATCGTCCTTGAGCATACGATCCGTTTATACTTTGGGTGTGATGAAGAACGGGGAATGGAGGATATTGCGTACTATACCTCACATTATCAAGCTCCGGACTTTTCGTTGGTACCTGACGCTGCGTTTCCGGTTTGTTATGCCGAAAAGGGGATAATCGAAGCGGAACTTTCCACACCCCTTCAAGGAAATATTTGTGATTTTTCGGCCGGAATTGCTCCGAATTCAGTGCCTAACAATGCGCGGATTGTATTGAAAAGTGTTACATTTGAGGAAGCAAGCAACTTTTTGGCTGAGAAAAAAGATTTCCGTGTTCAGGAAAAAAACGGGGTCATTGAAATCAGTGCCGCCGGTCGTTCTGCCCACGCCGCATTCCCTGAGGGTTCGGAAAGTGCTGCTGTCAAACTGGCGCAAGTACTTTGTGAAGCCCCTTTTATCGATGGGGACGCCAAAGCATGTTTGCGCTTTATCGGGGAAGCTTTGGCCGATTATCACGGAGAAGCCATGGGTATTGCCTGCGCCGATGAGGTGTCAGGGAGTCTGACGATGATCGGCGGCATGGCATTTGTCAAAGAAGGCCGCTTGGTGCAGAATATCAATGTGCGTTACCCGGTCAGCGCTGATCAGGAAAGGTTGGTTAATCGAATTCACGCTTGCGGGAAGCTATACAGATGGAACGTGGACTGGCTTCATAACAACCCGCCGCATTGCATCGATCCCCAAAGCATGATCGTAGCCGCGCTCAATACGATTTGCTGTGAAGTACTGCAAATGGAAATGGAGCCTTATGCGATGGGGGGCGGCACATATGCGCGCAAGTTGCCGAATGCTGTCGGGTATGGACCCGGTATCCGTGGTCAGGCTAAGCCCTGCCCACCAGGCCATGGCGGCGGACATCAGCCGGATGAATGTGTACTGATTGATAATCTCATCAAGGCTATAGAAATATATATCCGTGCGATAGTTGAACTAGACCGGGTTTTGGGAAAAACGGGAAAGAAAATCAGGCATGAACGAAAGGGAATGGTTAGATGATATGAATACGCAAAAGA
>DATMYT010000669.1:0-3313 GCA_035560855.1 Negativicutes bacterium
GTACGATCCCCTTGTTCAGCCGAAACTCCGGAATTCCATACATAAGAACGCCGCCCGGCTCCGCCTGGGATTCAAAAATCGTCACCGCAAAACCCAATTTTGCCAGATCTCCTGCTACCGTCAGACCAGCCGGACCGGAACCGATCACAGCGGCTTTCCCCTGCACCGGCAATTCGTTTTTATGAATATGGATGCCCATCTCTGCATCAAAATCGGCGATGAAGCGCTCCAATTTTCCGACCTGAATCCCGCTGTGCTTGCGGTTGAGTACGCAAGAACCTTCACACTGGCGTTCATGCGGACACACCCGACCGCACACTGCAGGCAAACTGCTGCGTTTGGCAATAATCGCGCTTGCTTCGCCGATATTCCCGTTAGCCAGAGCATGAATAAAGCCAGGAATGTCATTGCCGATCGGACATCCTTTGCGACAAAGCGGTGTCTGGCAGTTCAAGCAACGTTTTGCTTCAGAAATCGCTTCTTTCGTTGTCAATCCGGCGTCAATCTCATCAAAAGACAGTTCCGGCTGTGAAAAATCGGTTTTCTTATCAATCAGCAACAGGCTCTCTCCTTTACAGTTCCATCATCATCGCGGTCGCGCCACAATTTGGAAACAAGCTGCAATTGATGCAGCTTGCCGAACATTCACCACCTTACCTCATCATTCAATTCCTTTGTAATTAATTTTCGACGTTTTCGGTATTTTTCCCTTTACCTATCCGCATTTATCCAACATCACTTCAGTATCTTTTGAACATCAAAATGACGTGAGTTGCTCCTAAAGCAACTATTTACTTACTATAGATTTGAAAGGATAAAAAACGACGCCATCACTTTTCGATGGCGTCGTTTTTTATCCCAATCCTAATTTTTTCTTGTTTAGAACCCCAATGCCGAGCCGCCTTGATACACGATAAACGCCATAATCCACGCCAGCGCCGTCGAGTAAACGAAACTAAATGCAGGCCATTTCCAAGAGTTTGTTTCCCGCCGGATGACCGCCAGCACTGCTAAGCATGGTGAGTACAACAGAGTAAACACCATCAGCGTCAAAGCAACTAAAGGGCTGAACGTCGGATCCGCCGCCAACGCTTCCTGCAGTGACTGCGAATCCGCTTCCACGTCACCGACACTGTATATCGTCGCGAGCGTACTGACCAGTACTTCTTTCGCTGCCACAGCCGACACCAGGCTAACCCCCATTTTCCAATCAAACCCGAGAGGTTTTAGAACCGGTTCAATGAAGTGCCCAAATCGCCCGGCATAACTGAGAGCAATTTTTTCTGCGGCCTGTTCTTTATCCAACTGCGCCAACATCGGGTTCGCTGTCGGCGCGTCATATGTTTCCGTCACTGCCGCCTTAGCTGCATCATAATCTTTGGCATATTCAACATTCGCAGGATAATTCGTCAGAAACCACATCAATATGGAGGCCGTCAAAATCAGCGTGCCTGCTTTTTTGAGGTATAGAATGCTTCGTTCCCACATGTGAATCAAGATGCTACGCACTGTCGGTATATGATAGGATGGCATCTCCATAATGAACGGCTCCGTTGCACCCGGAAACAACCATTTGCGAAACAACAGCGCCATTCCAACGGCTAAAGCAACCCCCAGAAAGTAAATCGAGAACAACACGCTACCGGCCATGCTTTCGGAGAAAAAAGCAGCAATCAATAGTGTATATACCGGCAGACGTGCACTGCAGCTCATCAGAGGAGACACCAGGATCGTCACCATCCGGTCGCCCCTGTTTTCCAAGGTTCGAGTCCCCATTATCGCCGGCACGCTGCAACCGAATCCCAACAGCAATGGAATAAAGGACTTGCCATGCAGACCAACAGCCCGCATTACCCGATCCATAACAAAGGCCGCCCTGGCCATATACCCGGTATCCTCCAGCAGGGCGATACCAAGAAACAACAGCAAAATCATAGGAAGAAAAGTAATGACGCTTCCTACTCCGCCAATAATGCCATCAACGAGAAGTGATCGCAATTGCCCTTCGACCATATTAGCACCCACAGTCCCGCCGATCCATTTCACCCCTTCTTCGATCCATCCTTTGGGGATTTCACCAACCGTGAAAACTATGTTGAACAACAACCACATAATGCCGAAGAATATGGGTATCCCAATAATCCGATGAGTCAGAACCTTATCGATTCGATCGGAAACGCTTTGTTCAGTGCGCGCCCGTGAATCCACGAAATCACGGTATACTTCGCCTACATATTGATAGCGGGATTCGGCCATTGCAATTTCCAGTTCTTCACCGACTATGACCGTAGTCTTGTTGCGAATCGCCTCAACACTTGATAATACTTTATCACCGCCAGCAATCCCAACGATCGCATTTTTCACATCACTGTCATTTTCCAATAATTTGATTGCCAACCATCGCATCGGATATTTCAAATTCGTCAACGTTTTTAATGCTTCCAACACTTGTTTGATGCCCATCTCAATCTTGAGGCCATAGTCAACGGAAAAAAAATGAAACGCATGTGTTGCTGATGCATCCACCACCGCTTGCAACAGTTCATCGGTTCCCTGATTGCGATTGCCCACCAGACCGACCACCGGAATACCCAATCGTCGCTGCAAAGCAGTCTCATCCAGTTTGAGTCCGGCTTGTTCCGCCATATCCGTCATATTAAGCGCCAGAACCATCGGTCGTTCCAATTCCAACAATTGCACTGCCAGATATAAGTTTCGTTCCAAATTCGACGCATCCAGTACATTCACAATCAAGTCCGGTTTTTCATCGATGATGACATTACGCGCTACAACCTCATCCAAGGAATTGGCTGTCAAGCTGTATGTACCCGGTAAATCAATTACCAGCAAATCCTGCCCCTGGAAACGCCGGAACCCTTCCCGCCTTTCCACAGTGACTCCCGCATAATTTCCCACGTGTTGGTGCGCGCCGGTGATATTGTTAAAAATAGTCGTCTTACCGGAGTTTGGGTTCCCCGCCAGGGCCACCGTCATGCATCCCGTCGACATTATGCATTCCCTCCCGTCAGGTTAATTTCAATCAATGCCGCTTCTGTTTTTCTCAGTGACAGATTAAAATTCTTCGCCTTGATCTCCATCGGATCTCCTAGTGGAGCGTATTTCTGAACTTGCACGATAGTACCGGTCACAAGACCCATATCCACAATGCGCCGCTTCACCGGCCCAATACCCGTTACCCGACTGATTAGGCCCTTTTCTCCCGGAAGCAGGGAATCCAACGTCTTCTTCATTTTATCCGCTCCTATCCCACACGGTTTATTGATAACATTTTTCATTTGTATTTATCATATGT
>DATMYT010000670.1:0-4209 GCA_035560855.1 Negativicutes bacterium
TGTTCGTATCAGAAAAACCACAATACACTTCGTCTATTTTGAAAGTTTAAAGTCTGTTTTTATTCAACACTCGATTCTCCTTTTTGCTCCGGAGCTATCTGCAAATGGCTACGCAGGGCCAATTTTTTCATTTCCTTAAACATGAACCACGCCGTCACGATGGACGCACCCAGATCGGAAATCGGTCCGGCTATCCAAATTCCAGTCAATCCAAAGAAGCTTGACAGAATATAGACCATGGGGATCAACAGGATGATTTGCCGCAGCAGATTAAATACGACGGCATATCCAGCCTTACCAACCGCCTGAAAATAATTCGCGCCGATTAACTGAAATCCAATGATGGGCAGAAACAACAAATACAACCTTAATCCGGCGGAGCCCAGTCGGACCAATTCAAGGTTGCCATTAAACAAACGCACAATCTGCTCGTCAAAAACCTGAATGATCAAAAATCCCAACACGCAAAATCCGGTTGCTGCAGCAGTGGCCAGCTTTACCACTTCGATAACCCGCCGATAGTTGCCCGCGCCAAAATTGTAACCAATAATGGGCTGTGCGCCTTGGCTGATCCCCATGACCGGCATTAACAACAGCATCATTACCCGGACCACTATGCCGTAGGCTGCAACCGCCAGAACGCCACCGTAATTCAGCAGCTTAAAATTCAACACAATCATCACCAAACTAGCACCCACCTGAAGTAAAAACGGCGCCATCCCAATACGGGCAATCTCAGAAACAATATCGAAACGGATCGTGAGATTCTTTCTTTTTAACTGCATCGTGCCGCTACCCTTGATGAAATATGTCAATACCCACACGGTTGCCACTGCTTGCGAAATAACGGTAGCCCACGCCGACCCCTTGATACCCATGTGGAAGAAAAAAATAAAGAGAGGGTTGAGCATTGTATTGAGCAATGCGGCAATCAGCATTGTCTTCAGTGCGGTGCTTGGATCGCCTTGCGCCCGGATCAGATTATTCATACCAAAACTCACATGCATAAAAACGCTACCGGCCAGAATAATCGTGGAAAAATCTCTGGCATAAGGCATTACATCAGGTGTCGCGCCAAGAAATACCAACATGGGTTCCAAAAACCACAAAGATAGCGCCGTAGTAACCAGTACCAGCACAATCACCAACGAAAGGGCATTGCCCAGAATCAGTTCCGCTCCGACTTTGTCCTTTTGCCCCAAGCGTATTGAAATCAAAGCGCCGGAACCCAAACCGACAAACATACCCACGCCCATCAAAATCATCATCATGGGAAATGCAATCGTAACCGCCACCAGCCCGACTTCCCCCACACCCTGGCCTACGAAAATACTATCCACCACATTATACAGGGCATTCACTACCATACCAATGATCGCCGGGCCGGAATAGCTCCACAACAATGCGGATATTTTCTTTTCCCCCAACGCGTTTGCTTTATCCATAAAAACCTCCTGAAAAATTACCCGGCGCCCTTTTTGGCGATTCATATATTTTACCACTAATAAGACGCTAGGACTACTAATGCAAAAATCGCCATCTCCGCGATAGCCTTATGCTTACCGACAGAAGCGGCGATTTTAAATTTTACGGAAGGTATTTATCGATACTATTTTACAGGTTTTGCAGTAGCTGCTCTGCCAACTCTTCCAGCATTTGTTCCATGACGGCCAGCTCATTCTTTGTAATACCGTCCAAATGGACTCCACAAGCCACAACTACATGCCGTCCCAATTTGGCTGCAAACTGATGGGCTATTTTTTTGGCTACATCATCTTCCTTGTGTCCCACCAGCGTCAACACAGAAGTTGATGCGCTGGTTTTTTGCGGATCCGCCAGACTGGGCCGCGGCGTGCTAAGCGCCACGGCTCCAAGATGGGGACGATCACCGCCGGTAATAACGAGACAGTAATCCGCGCCCATGCTGACAGCTTCCATTTTTATAGCTACTCGACCTGCTACACTTTCTACTACTTTGTTCATTCTTCACCCCGAAATTTTACAGGCTGTGCATTGTGCACGAGGGTTCACCCCAGCGTTTGAATCCTGCCAATTCCATGCCAAAGCAACTCAAGATCTTTCCGATGATATGCCGGTTCATTTCTTCGATGCTTGTTGGTTTATTATAGTAGGTCAGCATGGGGGGCAAAATGGTAGCGCCGTAATCAGCCAAAGCGCACATATTTTTGAGGTGAATCGGACTTAGGGGCGATTCACGGGCAACTAGCACCAATTTGCGTTTTTCCTTGATTGTAACATCGGCGGCCCGTAGCAACAGGTTGTCCGAATATCCACAAGCAATTCCCGCCAATGTTTTCATGCTGCAGGGAACGATGACCATGCCTTCGGCTTTGAACGTCCCGCTGGCGATACTGGCGCCAATGTTTTCAATGGGATACGCCACATCTGCCATCTCAACGACATCCTGCAACGTATACTTTGTTTCATGCAAAATGGTTTTTTCAGCACCCTGGGAAATAACCAGGTGTGATTCGCATCCAGGATACAACTGTAACGCCTGCAAAAGTTCAATCCCCAGTATAGCGCCGCTGGCGCCGCTCATACCAATTACAATTCGTTTTGCCGGTTGGCCGATCATCAATCGCTTGTCTCTATTCATTATTCATTCACCGCACTTATATTAATCCTGTCAGCATCCACCAGGGCACTTCAACAAGGATCGTTATGATATACACTACAACAGTCTGCGCCAAACCAAATTTTATGACTTCCGAGTCATTGTATTGTCCGCCTCCGTCGCCGGTGCCGACAAGAATGTTCAAACTATGCATCGGCAGAATCCAATGAATGCCGATCGCGGAATAAACAAGCAGAGCAGAAAAGGTTGGGTCCCAACCTGTGTTTGCGGCATAAGCGATCATTGCCGGCGCGGTAATACCGAGAACGGCCAGCAAACTGCCCATAACCATATGAATACAGATGGAAATCGTCGTAACGATAGCAGCAAAGGCGAAAGGATTTGTCGGCACATAGCTGGGCAATGCTACCGAAGCAATCCATTTATTCATGCCGGTATGAGCTCCCACTGTTCCAATTGCCATCGCGGCTGTTAAAAACAATAGCGTCCCCATGGGAACCGTACTAAAATTCTTGGGTGTCAGAACGTCGCCAATGACAGGAAGTGCCAGGCAAACTGCAATAACAGCGCCAATCCACCCTGGGGCAATGTGATGGATTGAATCCGTCGCCCACAACAGAATTCCAATCGAAACCCAAAACAAAGTCTTCTTTTCCACTATGGATAATTCACCAAGATCCGCCAACTGTTTCCGAATGATTTCTTTGTCCAGATTAAACGGTTTGCTTGGCTTAAACAACTTGATTTGTACTCCGCACATCAAAACATGGGCGACAAGTCCTGGAACCGCCATATACTTAGCCCACTCCAGCCAAGTTAGCATGCGGGTTCCAAAAGAAGCAGCCACCGTATTGAGCAAACTATCTCCAGTAAGCAGCACCATGGAATTGGCCGTAGATCCGCCAAATACCGCGAGTCCAAGGATTGCCGCATCTTGCCGTGGCAAATCGGCTGCTTTTATGACAAACGTCATTACAGACATTAACAAAAAACAACGCGGAAATGGATGAGGAATAAGGAAACTTAAAAGCAGGCCCAATACATAGGCTGAAATAATGACGCTGTTAAAAGAATTAACGTATTTCAAAATAAAGTTATACGCAATACGACGTCCCAATCCTGACCCTTCCACCGCCGAAGCAATCAGATATCCGGCAATAACCAGGTAAACCAAATGCCCTTGCCAAATAGAAAAAACAACATTGGCCGGGGCTGTTTTGGTAAGGACATATGCAACCAGCATCAGCAAGGCTACATATCCCGGTTGTGCTACACTGGTCGCCCAGCAGATAACACCGAACAAGCTGATGGCCAGACCGGTTTGCCCTGCCGGTGTAAGCCCTGCAAAACTCGAATTATAAACACTAAATCCTACTATCAGCCCTAAAATGAGGCCAATAATTCGTTTATGTTTTCCCATAAAATATTTCCTCCTCCGCATATATAAGCTGGATGATTCAGCCTCTATTGGCCAGCAAGGTAGAATGCCGGGAACATTCTAAACCATTCTGTCGGTTTTCTCCTGCCCCCGGCCCCACGCTGCCCGCTTTGGGCTTTTTATTTATTTGAACAGTTCCGGTGCAAAACGTGCAGGATCGACATCCATGAAC
>DATMYT010000671.1:0-4517 GCA_035560855.1 Negativicutes bacterium
CGGTCAGAGTATCGACGTTGCGCTGGTGGACTCCGTCGTCAGTGCGATGGAAACGATTATTCAGCTTTATTTGGTGGATAAACGAATTCCAGGACGTATTGGCAATCGCTATGAATTTATTTATCCATATGACACGTTTGCGGCTTCAGACGGTTGGGTAGTGATCGCCGTGGGAAATGACGCAGTGTGGAAAAGATTCTGCGAAGTGATTGGTCGTGAAGACTTGATTGAGCGACCGGAGTTCAAGAAAAATGCCGACCGGGTTAAAAACAACCATGAGTTGAACGCAATCGTAACCGAATGGACTCGGCAACGTACAGTAGCGGAAACGGTTGATCTTCTTTTGGCCAATAGCGTGCCCAGCGCACCAATCAATAATGTGGAACAATTGGTCAATGACCCGCATATTGCCGGAGCCCGGGAAATGTTCGTCGACATGCTGAACCCGATGGGCCAGCCGATGAAAGTGGTAGCCTGCCCGATCAAGTTTTCGGACACGAAAGCTTCTGTCAGGACTACGGCGCCGAACTTGGGAGAACATACCAATTTGGTATTGCAGGAACTGGCAGGATTAGATAAAGAACAGATTGCTGTCTTGAAAAAAACAGGAGCCTTAGGCTAAAGGAGGAGTAAAAATGAATTTTCCAAAGCAGGTTCAGATTGGCGACATTACTATACGTGACGGGTTTCAGCATGAGGAAAGGTTTGTTTCTACAGATGCAAAGGCTTACTATGCGGAGCAACTAATATTGGCGGGCATCAAGCGGGTTGAACTGACGAATCTGGGAAATGCCTTTGTCATGCCGCAGTTCAAGGATGCCGAGGAATTGCTGAAACGTGTTCGGAACAGCAGGGCTTTAGCAAAGGCCGGGGTAAAGTGGGATGAGATCGAACTGACTGCGGTGACTATTCGGGAGAGCGCCGTAGATCGCGCCATTGAAGCCAAAAAGAACGGCTACGGGCCGGATCGAATTTTGATGATGGTATCTACGGATGAAGAGCATCATTTTGCAAATTCCGGCTGTACCCTGCCGGAATATTGGAAGGAAGCGGAGCGGTGCATCAAGAAAGCAACAGAGGCTGGCATTAAAGTCAATGGAACGGTAAGCACGATTTGGGGCAGTCCGATTTCCGGACCGACCGATCTGAAAGATGCCATCACTTTCAGCAAGCGGTGGTTGGATATCGGCGCAACGGATATCGAGCATGCGGATCATGATGGATCGGCGCCGCCAGATCAGGTGTACCGTTACTATTCCATGGTAATGGATGCTATGCCGGATCCGAATCTCCATATTGGTCATTTTCATGTGACGCGCGGGTGGGGTCTGGCCAATGTCTTGGCGGCTTTGCAGGCGGGTATCAGCATTTTTGAGAGTACTATTGGCGGTATTGGCGGCCAACCGGCTAATTTTGTTGATGACACTCCCGTTCCCGGTACTGGCGCCTATTACTATAAAGATCCCAATTCTGTCGGCCTCGTGAGCACGGAAGATCTTGTAGTGATGCTCGATGAGATGGGGATTAAAACAGGAATCAATGTGGAACGAATTCTTAAAATGGGTGTTTTGATGGAAAAAACTTTGGGCCGTCGTCTGCGATCTTCTTCCATTCTGCACGGTCGAATTCCCAAAATGCCTAATGAATCCTACAAAAGAAAAGGACTGAAAGAACGAAAAGAAAAACTTGGTGAGAGTATTGGACAACTATTCCCATAAGACTTCATAATATTTTAAGGAGGAAAGAGAATGCTGTCATTTCTGGGTTTTCTTACGGTTCTTGCGTTCCTGGCAGTAATCATGACTCGTCGGATGTCGGTAACGGCCGCGTTGATTATCGTGCCGGTTATTACGGCGGCAATTGGCGGGTTCGGACCCACCATGGGTAAAATGATGCTTGATGGATTGGTCAAAGTGGCACCTACAGGCATCATGATCGTTTTTGCAATTTTTTACTTTGGGCTGATGTTGGAAGTGGGCCTATTTGAGCCCATGGTCAACAAACTGGTAAAAATGGTCAAGGGAGATCCCTTGAAAGTGGTTTTGGCGACTGCTTTTTTAACGATCAGCGTAGCGCTGGATGGGGATGGAGCTACAACCTTTATGATCACCATTTCGGCGATGTTGCCGTTGTATGAACGGCTAAAAATGCGCAAACTGGTGCTTTCCGGCACAATTTGTCTGGCTGCCGGAGTTATGAACATTATTCCGTGGGGCGGTCCCACCGCCCGTGCCATGACGACTCTACGGTTGGATGCATTGACCATTTTCAATCCTGTCATTCCTGCGATGTTGGTAGGATTGGTCTGGGTATTCTGCGTTGCTTATTACTTCGGACTTCAGGAACGCGCCCGACTAGGCGTGCAACATCTAGATTTTGAGCATAAGCAAGAGTTGACACCGGAAGAGGCTGCTCTTCGTCGACCTAAGTTGATATGGTTTAATCTGGTTCTTACGCTTGTGCTGGTTGTTGCACTGATCCAGAACTTGATGCCGTTGCCGATTCTGTTCATGATTGCGTATGCTATTGCCCTGATTTTCAATTTTCCCAATCCCAAAGATCAAATGGCGCGGATTACGGCGCAAGGAACCAGTGTGGTTTTCGTTGCATCCATGATTTTTGCGGCGGGGATTTTCACCGGAATTTTGACGGGAACCAAAATGATTGGTGCCATGTCGCAAACAATGGTGTCGTTGATTCCCACTGCCATGGGGCCGTTTTTGTCACTAATCGTTGCAGTGACCAGTATGCCGCTAAGCTTGGTATTTACTCCGGATGCTTATTATTTTGGCGTTTTGCCGATTATTAGCCAGACTGCCACAGCCTTTGGCATTGAACCGGCTCAAATCGGCCGGGCAGCTATTTTGGGACAAATGACGACAGGCTTCCCGCTGAGTCCGTTGACAGCTTCTACCTTCATTTTGGTAGGAATGTCCGGTGTGGAATTCGGTGATCACCAACGGTTTATTTTCAAATGGGCTTTTGGTTCTACCATCGTGATGACGATCGTGGCTTGGGTAACGGGTGTAATCTGACAACGCTGGCGGCTGTCAGATTACAGAAAAGGGGCGTATCTGCATAATGTGTAGATACGCCCCTTTTGGATCGATTTACTTATCATGCTGACTTTTTTATCTAGGAAAACATCAAAACAACACCGATGGAAACGACAGTAAGGGCTATTGCAAATCCTCCATTTTGTCGCAATCCGATGGACAAGGGGCTTTGTTTTGATAGGCTCCCCAGCAATAAGTTGGCAGCGGAAAAAGGTGAAAGAACGGTATAGAGCATGTAACCAGCGAGATATGCGCCGGCTAGTTGGATGGTGGATAGCGGAATGCTTCCAGGGGGGAGTGAAGCCGCAAGCGCGGCAATAGTAATCATGGGATGAATGCCGATGATGGAAAGCAAACCGATGGAAAAAACGATGATCGGCAGTAACGTGGCAGGCGTATCAAGACCCATCCGAGTGATCAGAACCGGAATGTAGGTCGGAATGTCGGAGATCCCAAGAGCATAACCAAAAAAGCCAATTGCCGTGAACAGGACAAATTCGTTATTCATTTGAGGCAGCCGACAAACCAAGAAATCTCGTGACTGTGCCATGTACGCTTCAGTTTTTCCGTAGGCCAGCGCTAAAAACAACGGACCAGCGAATGAAACCAGGGGAACAATGACCATTGCACTTTTATGCGTGAAATATTCCAGAGCAACAATCAAAAAAATTAATATTCCGGTTTGTAGCACCAATTTCAATAAAAATTTGCCCGATTTTTTAATATCGCCTTGAGGCTCTAAGGCGCAGTTGGCTGCAGGAGGATTTTTTAACTGCCCATATTCGAGCCAGCCGACAAATAACATGGAGGCCACCCCGGCCAAGGCCATGGCGATTCCTATCGGCGCAATAGCAAACCATGAAATATTGGTATATTGTGCAACTAAGGCAACGGATATATAACTGGGCGACCACATTGTGTTTGGCATGAACCCACGGATCAGCGCGCTGTTAAATAATTTTGCGGGATATTTTTCAGCAGTATTACGCAATAATTGGTGAACAAAATGAAAACTGGCAAGATTTATCAAAGATGCAAGCAGTGTGAGCATCATGGAAGCTACAACGTAAAACTTGTAAGGAGAAGAAGCGAACCTTGAAATTATTATCGATAAATGATGCTGATATGGTTCGAAATAGAGAATGCTGCCTAGTAGCGGAACTGTAAGAACTAGGGAGATTAGAGACGCATTGTATGTACTGGCTTTGATCCAACTTTGCAAAGAGGCTTGATAAGTTAGCATGAAATAGATGCCTGATGCGATCAAAATCAGTGACATGATACGATTGGCGGGGCGGGTAGCCGAAAAGGTGAGGATAAAAAGAAGCACTGCAGTAAAGCCCATTGCTTCTTGCAGATAAGGTAGCGGAAAAAAGGCATGAACGAGAAACATGCCAATATAAGTTAGCTTGATGGAGTTTAGGATGGATTGCCTGTTTCTGCGCATGCACACTGTTCCTT
>DATMYT010000672.1:0-4637 GCA_035560855.1 Negativicutes bacterium
GCGTATAATAATATGTGGCATACAACATGTGGCTGGGAGGAGAGGTGCGAAATGAGATGTCCCTTCTGCGAATTTTTCGACAGCAAGGTAATTGATTCCCGGGCTGCCGAAGAGGGAAACTCGATTCGGCGTCGGCGCGAATGCCTCCAATGCGCCAAACGTTTTACTACATACGAAATGGTGGAGGATCTTCCGTTGCGTGTGGTAAAAAAAGATGGACGAAGGATGGCTTTTGATCGGTCCAAGATTCTCAATGGTCTGATGAAAGCCTGTGAAAAACGGCCTATTTCTCTCAAGGTATTGGAAGAAACAACGGATAAAGTGGAAAAAGAACTGAGAAATTCGATGGAGAGGGAAATTTCTTCGAGAGTTATCGGGGAAGTTCTGATGAAATATCTCAAGGAACTGGATCATGTTGCGTATGTTCGGTTTGCATCCGTATACAGGGAATTTACGGATATCGACAATTTTATGCAGGAGCTGGAATCTTTGAAAGAAAAGAAGGAAATTCAACAGATGGTACAAGAGGGTGGGAAATAAGATGGTAACAACAATCAGAAAGCGTGATGGGCGCGACGTTTCCTTTGATCCGAACAAAATTACGGAAGCCATTTACAAAGCGGCCCAATCGGTAGGGGGATCAGACCGCGAAATGGCGATGGAATTGACGCTTGATGTGCTTCGCGTGCTTCGACAGAAGTACAATGGACACGGTTGTGGCGTTGAAGAAGTTCAGGATATGGTGGAAAAAATTCTGATTGAGCGTGGGCATGCCAAAACGGCCAAGGCATACATCTTGTATCGCTCAAAACGAAGTCGCATCAGGGAAGGAAAATCAGAACTGATGGATGCGGTGCAGGATATCCTGGTGGAAACCAGCAGGGATAACGCCAATGTATCCAATTCTCCCTCTGCAAAGATGCTGCAGATCGCCAGCGCCGCCAGCAAGGCCTACTATCTCACCCGTATGATTCCGGAACATCTGTCGCAGGCTCATGTACGCGGCGACATCCATATTCATGATCTCGACTTCTATGGCAAGACGTTGAACTGTGTTCAAATTCCTCTGGGAAGGCTGTTGCAAGAAGGTTTCAACAATGGACACGGATACATTCGCCCGCCCAAACGTCCTGCTTCGGCTACGGCTTTGGCCGCCATAATTTTGCAGTCGTCACAGAACGACATGTTCGGGGGGCAAAGCTTCGCTTATTTCGACAGAGATATGGCTCCTTTTATGAAGAATGTCGATGAAAACGAAGTATTTCAAGCAATGGAAGCCTTGATTTACAACCTTAATTCAATGCACTCCCTCCCAGGGGACGAACGGATATGGATCTATGATCGACAGGAATCTCGTCTGGGAACTCTGTCCATGGAGGAGTTTCATCTGAAATTCGAGCCAGGGCGCTTTGCAGCCCTGAGCATGAACTATGAGAATGGTCGTACCGAGCTCAAAGAGATTACGGACTCCATGAAGCACTATAATTTTAACCGAATTCTGCGGGTTAATCTCAAGAGTGGACAAACAGTGGCTGTAACTGACAATCACTCCATTATGACAATTGACAATAGTGGCAAAGTTGTTACATCACATCCTGAAGCTCTGCGTGTCGGATTGGTTCCTGCCAAATGGGAACCAGAGCTACAACGACATATGTACGATTTGCGTTCCTATCCGGCATCGCGACGTTATGCAGTTGATGCCGTGGAGCTGGATGAAAACCTGGCGCGCTTCTTTGGCTATTATGTTGCGGGAGGCTCATCGGCGGAAGCTGAGTTGACAGGTAAACATTGCGATAAAAATATGGAAATGAAAGTCACAAGCGTTCTGCGCAAGTTACATCCGCGTTTTACCGCCGAATTGCGGACTGACCGGGAACGCAATAAAGGAGATCTGGTCTGCCGCGTCGGTAGTCGGTTTGCTTCCTTTGTTCGTGACGTTTGTGGAGCTGGAATTTCAACAAAGCGCGTTCCTTCAGAGATTTTCTTTGCGTCGGAAACGATCATTCGATCCTTCTTAGATGGTTTTTTCAGTGTTCATTCTGGGGAATTTGATCATCAGCAGCAAGTGGGCGCAACCTATGCCCGTGAACTGCGTGACGGGATTTGGCTCCTGCTTACACGTCTAGGCATTATTTCAGCGCTTTCGCAGGCCACATTGGTATCCAGCAGCATCGCTGCCGCCGGGAATTATTATCGGATTGCGACTGTATCATCGCGGGGACAGGATGTTTTCCAGGTGCGTCCGGAAGATGCGCCGTTTGATTATGAATATTTGCGCCCGCTGCTGGCTGAAGTCTGTGGAAAAGATTTTGTTGACACTGGTCTTGATGAAATTGGTCCGGAACTGGTGCAAAAGTGGGCTATAGATCTTGCAGAACGGCTATTAACCGAACCTGAACAGAATCGTCTGGAAGAGCTTGCCGGTATTCGGCCGGAGAATTTGACGCTGTCCGGATTTGATATGCCGATTGCCTTTGGAGAATTATTTTCACGGCTGTTCATGGCGAATGAAACCGGTATGACAGATTGTGAAAGGGATATGGAAGCGGGCGGGATCGCTGCACAGTGGGCTCAAAAGATTCTGAGCCAGAATGAAGCCGTACGGAATACGTTGTCTGTCCTGCAACGCGCGGCCCAGATGTATCCCATTGCTGTTGATTCGTTGTCCGAGGAGGCAATGGAAAGATGTGTATACGATATTGCGGTTGCCGATAATGAAAACTTCCTGACGGCCCAGGGAATCTTCGTGCATAATTCGCGCGCAGGCGCGCAGGTGCCGTTTTCCAGTCTGAATGTGGGTACCGAGACTACGCCTGAAGGCAGGGCGGTCACCCGTAATCTGCTCCTTGCTTATGAAAAAGGTTTGGGGAAAGGCGAAAACCCAATTTTCCCGAATGTGATTTTCCGCTTAAAAAAAGGAATTAATTTTAATCCTGAGGATCCCAACTATGACTTGTTTCAGCTTGCGATTCGGGTTGCATCCAAACGATTGAATCCAACCTTTAGTTTTATGGACTCCTCCTTTAATAAACAGTATGGTACTGATGTTTCTTACATGGGTTGCCGGACGCGAGTAGTCGCAAACGTCAATGGCCCTGCAGTTACTGATGGTCGGGGAAATTTAAGCTTTACGACTATTAATCTGCCGCGCATCGCCATAAAATCAGACCGCAATCTGATGCGATTTTATCAGCAACTCGATGAAATGCTGGATTTGATTTGCGAACAATTGTATCATCGGTTTCAGGTACAGGCTTCACTGAAAGTAAAAGATATGCCTTTTCTGATGGGTCAGGGATTGTATCTGGACTCCGAAAAACTGAAAAGAGACGACACAGTTGAATCGGTTATCAAACACGGTACCTTGTCCATCGGATTCATTGGACTAGCGGAAACATTAGTGAGCCTGACAGGAAGGCATCATGGTGAAAGCGATGAGGCCCAGTCATTGGGAGAAGAAATCGTTGCGTTTATGCGCGATAAAGTTGATCGTGCGATTGACAAATATCATCAGAACTATACGCTGATTGCAACACCGGCGGAGGGCCTTTCAGGGCGATTCGTCAAAATGGATCGCAAGGAATACGGCATCATTCCAGGAGTAACAGATCGCGAGTATTACAGTAACTCGTTCCATATCCCGGTGAGTTTTCACATCAGCGCGCAGGAAAAAATGCGGCGGGAAGGCGTGTATCATAAATACACCAATGCTGGACATATCAGCTACGTAGAATTTGATGCCCCCCCCATTAATAATCCCAAAGCCGTGGAGGATATACTGCGCTGCATGGCTGAGTCGGATATTGGATACGCAGGGATCAATTTTCCGGTTGATTTCTGTGATTCCTGTGGCCATGTCGGCGTGATTGAGACGGATTGCTGTCCGGTTTGCGGCGCTGGAACTATTCGGCGAGTGCGGAGGATTACCGGGTACCTTTCTACAATAGAACGATTTAATGATCCAAAACAAGCGGAACTAGAAAATCGGGTGACACATTTCGGGTAACGGGGTGGTATGTCCATGCTTCTAAAATTGGCCGGAATTGTAAATGAAAGCGTCGTGGATGGTCCTGGTATTCGGATGGTGGTTTTTGTCCAAGGCTGTCCACACAACTGCTTTGGTTGCCACAATCCTAATTCCCACGACCCTGCAGGCGGGTACGAATCCTCTACAAAGGACATCGTAGCAGCACTACCTGACGGAAAACTGGTCAGCGGCTTGACATTCTCGGGCGGTGAACCTTTTACCCAAGCCAAAGCACTGGTTATTGTGGCAGCGGCGGCAAAAAAGAAGGGGCTATCGATTGTTACCTATACCGGTTACCTTTTTGAAACGATATTGGAAATGGGTGCGAAGGACCCAGACGTTTTGAAGTTGCTTCAGTTTACGGATATTTTGGTTGATGGTCCTTTTGAGCAAGAGCGACGAAATCTTGAACTCGCCTTTAGAGGATCGGATAATCAGCGGTTAATTGATGTGGCGGCTTCTTTGCGTCAAGGAAGCGTCGTGGAGTGGCAGGACCCGGTGTGGCGCTATACATGAAGCATAGCATAATAAAGTGACTACGCCCCTGTTCTAGGAAGATGCTCCGGAGCAGGGGCGTTTTTTTGTTAAATGCTGATTACTATTAATA
>DATMYT010000673.1:0-2060 GCA_035560855.1 Negativicutes bacterium
GGCGCCGGATAAGCTGTGGATTACCATTTATCCCGACGATGATGAAGCTTTCGAAATTTGGAATAAGGATATTGGCCTTCCACCAGAACGGATTATCCGAATGGAGGATAATTTCTGGGAAATTGGCACAGGTCCCTGCGGTCCCTGCTCGGAAATTTATGTGGACTTGGGCGAGGAGCGCGGTTGTGGCAAGCCGGACTGTGCTGTGGGTTGCAACTGTGACCGATACCTCGAAATTTGGAACCTGGTGTTTACCCAGTTTGACCGGGATGATGCCGGCAAATATTCGCCGCTGGCTAAGAAAAATATCGATACTGGCGCCGGACTGGAGCGAATCGCTTCTGTTTTGCAGAATAAGCGGTCCAATTTTGAAACGGATCTTTTGTTTCCCATCATCGAACATGCCATGAAGGTGGCTGGCGTTGAGTACGGAAAATTAGCTCGTACGGATGTTTCCTTGAAAGTAATCGCTGATCATGCTCGCAGCACTACTGTCATGATATCGGATGGAATTTTACCCTCAAATGAGGGACGTGGCTACGTTCTTCGTCGTCTGTTGCGACGCGCGGTACGTCATGGAAGATTGCTGGGAATCGACAAAGCTTTTCTGGCCGATATTGTGGACGTGGTGGCGAAAATATTCCGTCAACCGTATCCGGATATTGGTGAGAAACGTGATTATATCAAGAAAATTATTCAACTTGAAGAAAGCCGGTTTGGGGAAACGCTGGCGCAGGGAACAGAGCTGCTTAACCAGCAGATCGAAATCCTCAAAGCTGACGGTGGCGAAGTACTGGATGGCGCAATTGCCTTTAAATTGTATGATACTTTTGGGTTCCCATGGGAACTGACGGATGAGATTCTTTTTGAACAGAGCTTGAAATTGGACAAAACCGGATTTGATCGGGCGATGATGGAACAACGCGAACGGGCCCGCGCTGGACGTCAAGAAGCGGAAGCCTCGGTGGTGATTCCTGATTTGTCGGGGATTGTGACTGATAAACTTCGTGTAGATTCTTCGGTGAATAACGCCTCTGTAGCTTGTATGTTCCGTGAAGGCCGGATTGTGGCGGAAACCAGGGATGGGGAAGAAGTCGCGGTCATTCTGGATGTAACGCCGTTTTATGCGGAGGGTGGCGGGCAGGTCGGTGATGTCGGCGTGCTGACGGGACCGCTGGGGAAAATGGAAGTTGTCATTACCCGGAAATTGCCGGATGGAACGGTGTACCATTTGGGACATGTGACGGAAGGCTTTCTGAAGCAGGGCGACAATGTAAAAATTTTGCTGGATCAGGCTCGACGCTCAGCTAGTGCCCGCAATCATACCGCGACGCATCTTTTACAAGCTGCGCTGCGAAATGCACTGGGAACACATGTAAACCAAGCCGGTTCATACGTTGGCCCGGATCGACTACGGTTTGATTTTTCTCATTTTTCGGCAATGACTCCGGCGGAGATTTCGGCGGTAGAACTGGCTGTGAACAAGGCGGTTTTGACCGATACCAACATTGGCACTATCGAAACCAGTCAGGATATGGCAAAACAAATGGGCGCCATGGCGTTGTTCGGTGAAAAGTATGGGGAAAAAGTCCGGGTTGTTGTGGTTGGCGATATTTCCAAAGAGCTGTGCGGTGGAACCCATGTTGCTTCAACCGGAGAAATTGGTCTATTTAAAATTGTTGCAGAGTCAAGCGTTGGTTCCGGGTTACGCCGAATCGAAGCTGTGACGGGGCTGGCGGCTTTGGAATATGTAAATCAGCGGGAAGCGATTCTGGAACAGGCGGCGCAATTGTTGAAAACCAGACCGGAAGAACTGGTCGGTCGCATGGAATTGTCCCTGAATCATGTTAGAGAACTGGAGAAAGAAATATCGGCTCAGCAGGCTCAGCTTTCCAGAGGCATTGTTGAAGAGTTGCTGCAGCAGGTTCGTGAAGTAAAAGGCGTTCAATATGTTGCCGCCAAAGTAAATGTGCAGGACATGGATGAATTGCGTTCGATAGCGGACCGCATCCGAGATGGATTGACCGCCGGAGCGGTAGTGTTGGGAGCCGTTGTGGGCG
>DATMYT010000674.1:0-4977 GCA_035560855.1 Negativicutes bacterium
CAGGTATCCCCAGCATTTAAGGGTGGCATATAGCCAAGTGAATAGCAGCCGATGTCACTGGCAACAATATCTGCCATTTTTGAGACCAGGGAAAACACTCCCCGGTGTGGACACCCTGCGCACAATACCGGCGGACGTCCAGGAACCTCCGAACAGTCCACGGAAATCAGCGGCAATTTGATGCCTAACAGCTTTTCCCGAACGATTGTTGTACTCAGTTCACCGATGCGGGGAAATATCTCCTTGCCGATCACCTGAATTCCCAGTGCTTTGATCTGGTCTTCGAGAAAAGGCTCCCCTTCCTCTATAATATAAACCTTCTCGTATTTCTGCACAAAACTGCGGATTAATTCCGACGGCAGCGGCGAGGTCATGCCCAGCTTCAGATAGGTGGCACGGTCGCCGAGCGCCTCCTTTGCATACAAGTACCCGGTACCGCTAGTGATGACGGCAAATTCTTTTCCGCTGCCTTCCACATGATTACCCACAAACGTATCAGCAAACTTTGCCAGACGAAGCAGGCGATCTTCAATTAAAGGGCGTTTGGGCCGTTGGTTGGCTGGTACGACAAAATATTTGGCGACATTTTTTTGATAAGGTTTTATAGAAACTTCCTGACGTTCTTTTAACTCTACAAGACTCTTGGAATGAGAAATTCGGGTGGTCGTTCGCATCATGACAGGCGTATCGAATTGTTCGCTGATTGATAAAGCCGTTGCAACAAAATCTTTGGCTTCCTGGCTGTCGGAAGGCTCCAGCAGAACATACTTCATGAATTTTGCATAATACCGGTTGTCCTGTTCATTCTGGGAACTGTGCATCCCCGGATCGTCCGCAGAAACAATAACAAAACCGCCGTTTACTCCATTGTATCCTAGAGTAAACAACGGATCGGCTGCAACGTTAACCCCAACATGTTTCATTGAAACAATGACACGCGCACCGGCGAAACAGGCGCCTTGCGCCACCTCTACCGCAACTTTTTCGTTAGTAGACCACTGCGAATCTATTTCGGGATATTGCGCGATGTTTTCTAGAATTTCCGTGCTCGGCGTGCCGGGATATGCGCAGGCAACGCGAACTCCTGCTTCATACGCGCCGCGTGCGATTGCTTCATTTCCTGTCAACAATTTTCGAATGACGGCCACCCTCTTTCCACATAGTGTTAATGGCTTAAAATTATGTTATTCGGGTTTCTCCTGTAAATTCCTGCCGCTTGTTTTATTCCATTGTTGAAGATTATTTAATAACGTGTAGTCGGTCAAATCAAAATGAATGGGAGTCAGGGAAATCCGATTGGCGCGTATCGCCGCAACATCCGTATCATCAGAATTCAAGGTTTCCATGGGTGTGCCGGCCATCCAATAGTATGTGCGCCCTCGGGGATCGACGCGCTTATCAAATGCATTTTCATATTCAATGGCTCCCAGCTTGGTAATGGATACTCCTTGGATTTCTGCAGCTGGAATCGGGGGGACGTTGATATTGAGCAAGCTAAAAGCCGGCATTTTTTTTTCAATTATTTGTTGTACTACCTTGCGGCAGTATTCGGCTGCCGGGCCAAAGTCCGGGTCCCCGTCGGTGGCGAGGGAAATGGCGATAGCTGGGATTCCGTGCATTGCGCCCTCTAGCGCAGCGCTTACCGTGCCGGAATACAACACATCAGTACCCAGATTGGGACCATGATTGATTCCCGACACAACCAAGTCAGGCATTTTCGTCATCAGGGTATCAAGTGCAATTTTCACGCTGTCGGCCGGTGTGCCGCCGATACGCCAACCGCTGATATTCGGGTCGTCAAAAGTCTGCTCATTGACCCAAATGGGATGATATACGGTGATGGAGTGGCCTGTAGCACTTTGCTGCTGTGCAGGGGCCGCCACGATAATTTCTGCAATGTCTTTTAAACTTTCCCATAACGCTCGAATGCCGGGCGCTCTGATACCATCATCATTTGTCAATAATAGTCGCACTTCGTGTCCCCGCTTTCATTCAATACTGTTGTTATAACATGCCCATCATTTTATGGGTTTGAGGGATAACTCTGACACTGTGCAGTTTTTGCAGCGCCAGTTCCTGCCAACACAGCACCGTATCGGAGTCTACCGCCGAAATGCCGTTAGCGGGCGTAACCGGCTGCAGAATCAAAGGGATGGAATCGTCGATAGCCTCAATTAGATGGACCGCGTGCTCCAGTTCCGGCAGTGTTGATTCTCCACTAATTACCATCTTGACAAATACTTCCCGCTGCGCGGCGATCCGCAGAAAATCCGCGTGTTCTTTCCAATAGATGTGACCATGCATTGCACTGGGAAGTTTGAAATCCATCGAAATGATATCGACATTATTAATTACCTGCGCCAAGGCTTTCGGTAAGGTACCGTTCGTTTCCAAATAAATTTTGACTCCCATTTGGCGCAGCGATGAAACGGCTGTCACTACCGCAGGCTGAAGCAATGGTTCCCCTCCTGTCAAACTGACTGAGTGATGGGGACTGCGGCACAAGTTTTCAACGGCGGAAACCAAATCGCATACCAAGACCGGGTTCATGGTCTTCTGAAAAACCCTGTTGCCTGCTTGCGTTTCAATTTGTGCAGTTGCAGGAACAACAAATGATTCCTGAGTATCGCAATACTGGCACGAAATATTGCAGCCGGCCAAGCGCACAAACACTTGCCGGCATCCTACGTAAAGCCCCTCTCCCTGGATCGATGAAAATATTTCTACCAAACCAACGGTAGAATTTAGACTACTCATTGATGTCACGCTTCCGGAATATAAGCTGCGCAGGACCGTGGCGATTCCCAGACCCTGACGGCGTAGATTTTTACCCGATCCGCAAAGGCGCTATGTCCCACGAGCGTTTCATAAACATATTTTGCGATATGTTCCGCTGTCGGCGGCACTTTCAAAAAAGCTTCCGTTTCATTTAAATAGTAATGGTCTAACGTCAATAAAACCTCAGCGACGTGAGATTTAAGCACCTTGAAATCAATTAATAGTCCCGAAGAGTCCAGTTCCGTTCCTCGAACAGCCACTTCCACTCGCCAGTTGTGTCCATGCAGGCGGTTGCATTTACCAGCATATTCCGGTAGTCGATGTGCCGCTTCAAATTCTTCGATAATTGTCAATTCAAACATTTCAATACCTCTATTCGAAATGAAATGCAAAAAGTGAGCCATTCACTCACCTTTCGTTTTGCATTATTTTGCCGCTTGCTTCGTCAACATATTTTCTTTTGGAAAAGTTCCCATGACATCATTGTAACTCAAGCTACGCGAGTGCGTCGTGTGGCTCCAACTCTTGTCGTGCCTGTGTAGATAGCCAATAAAGGTAACAGGTACCCAACTGTAGATAAAAACCGGATATAACAGCATATAAAACCAGGATTTAAGAGGAGCGTGAATCTTGGTAAGGACTACAAGCGGGAAAATATATTGCCCGATAGCCACAACAGCCCATACCTCACCCGGTAAAATCGTATAGAGAATGTTCGTATAAAAAGGGACTTGTTGATGAATCAGGCTTAAAACAACAAAGGTTGTTGAAAGAATCAAAAAATGCGGCTGCAATAAATGCAAAATCCCATCCAATAAACGAATATCCCGCCGCCGCACTCCTTCAGAAAAAAGCTTGGGAATGAACCGGGAGGCTACGTCAAAATGGCCTTGAGCCCAACGTTTACGCTGATTCCACGACTGCATGAACGTAAGCGGTTTTTCATCATATACGATCGCTTCATGCGCCCAAGAAGTCGAGATGCCTTCAGCAAGACATTTCATGGTAAACTCCAGATCTTCAGTCAGACAGGTAGCTCCCCACCCGTGCCGTTTCAACAAATCAGTGGAAATTACCATACCGGTGCCGCCCAAACAACTGCTCAACCCAATATTGTATTTTGCCAAATGCCAGATATGATCGACGACCCAAAAACAAATGGCGAATGTTCCGGCCACCCAAGTGTCCGTTGGGTTCTTCGCGTCCAAATATCCCTGAATTACCGTTTCACCTTTTAAAAGATGTTGATTCATGACTCGCAGAAACTCGGGATCTACAAGATTGTCAGCATCAAAAACAGCTATAGCATCATATTGTCGAGCCTGAGCAAATAATTTGGCAAAGCCCCATTCCATGGCAAACCCTTTTCCCCGGTTTTCCGGATCAAAACGTTCCATAACCTTCGCACCGGCGTTACGCGCCACTTCCGCGGTATTATCCGTACAGTTGTCGGCGATCACATATACATCATAAAGGCTTTCGGGGTAATTCATGATGGAAAAATTATCGATCAACTGTCCGATGACATTCGATTCATTATGGGCAGCTACCAAAATCGCAAAAGTTTTCTCCGGGTCCGCGGTTTCACTCTTGGGCGAGTGAAATAGACCAAAAAAAGACAGCACGAAATAATACAAAGTAAAGAAGACCACAATTAATTGTACCGGTATCATCACTAGGTCAAATGGAAAATTCATTGATTCGTCCTTTCCGACTCGTACCCTATTTTGATGTAAAAATACTGTTGATCAGGCCGAAAAGCATGAACGCAAAAAAAGGTGCGAACAACCAGCTATCCGGGCGGAAAAATAACAAGGTTCCGACGATCACAAGCGTCAAAATAACAGGTACCGGTTTTATTTTTTCACCATGTCCCTTAAAATCGGGATATTTTACTTTGCTTACCATCAGATATCCAACCAATACGACGAATAACGGGAAAAACCATCCCGGAGCACGGTACTGCATCATCACAAACGTTGCAATTATCGCTCCGCCTGCAGGAATCGGCAATCCCATAAAATAGCCCTTGACTGTTGCTGCATTGACATTAAAACGTGCTAAGCGAAAGGCGCCGCAGCATGCAAAAAAAGCTGCCGCAACATATCCGAACCAACCAAAATCTTTCAGCATGAATGCATACGCCATCACTGCTGGCGCGACGCCGAAAGAACCCAGATCGCATAAGGAGTCCAGTTC
>DATMYT010000675.1:0-4647 GCA_035560855.1 Negativicutes bacterium
GTAATAGAAAACATTATAAAAAATCCAATCGGAAGCGCGGAATAAGGAATACTCATACTAATTCCCATGGTCGATGATGTCTGGTGCAAATTCATTACCATCTGAGCTACGCCATAATACGTCATCAATGACAAAAAAATCAGCATGAATACATAACCGATCCCCTGAATCCATCGAGACGGACCGGAAGGAAGTGTATCGATGAGTGTGGTTATCCCGACCTGATAACCACGTTTCAAGCCGACGGCTCCACCCAGCATAGAAGCCCAAACTAGTGAGTACTGCGAAAATTCGCTGGTCCATGTCGACATTTTACCAAGAACATATCGCCCAAAGACCTCATAAGGAATTACAATAGCAATGGCCGCAATGGACACCATAACGCTCCAACCTGCCACCTTCAGCAACAGACAATTAAACCGACGCAGGAATTGCACAGGATTACCTCCTCCGATAGCCTTAAAAAACTGCGAATCAGACGCCGCATCCCTCAATGGTTGCGACGCCTGATTCATTTTATCATAATTACTTTGTATTCATAATGGCATCGATTTTTTCTTTACCAAACTGTTTGGCAAATTCATCGAATGCCGGCTGCATGGCTTTCTGCCAAGCGGCTTTGTCCACGTCGCGAGTCACAACAAGACCTTTTCCCTCCATTTCCTTTAACTTTGCTTCTTCGTCATCGCGGTTAATTTTGCGTTCGAATACGGCCACTTCCGCGGCAGTTTTCTCAATAAGCTCTTGATCCGCTTTCGGAATTTGGTTCCACTTTTTCATGCTGACAACAAACAACGCCGGGGAATATACATGTCCGGTCAAAGAAAAATATTTCTGAATTTCATACAGTTTGGAGCCATAGAATACCGCCACCGGATTTTCCTGCCCATCGATGACTTTTTGTTGCAGCGCCGAATACACTTCGCTCCAAGCCATGGGGGTCGGGTTCAAACCGGCCGTTTTAAACGCGAGCATGTGGGCCTTGTTTTCCATTGTCCGGATTTTCATGCCTTTGGCATCTTCCGGGGTTTTAACCGGGCCTTTGTTGTTCGTTACATGACGGAAGCCGTTTTCCCAGAACGCTAGTCCCTTCAGACCCGTTTTGTCCATGTCGGCCAACAACTGTTTTCCGATGGGGCCGTCCAATACTTTATCCACATGGTTGAAATCACGGAACAGGAAGGGAATATCCACGATCAGCATCGACGGACTGAAGTTGCCGACAGGTCCGGTCGAACCCACGTAAATGTCGATAGTTCCCTGTTGCAGTGCCTCCAGCATCTCTCGTTCGCCTTTTGCCAGCTGGCTGTCAGTATATACGGTAACCTGAATGCGTCCGTTAGTCCGTTCTTTGATCAGATCACCGAATTTCTTTGCCCCAACTGCATATGGATGCGTGGCAACCTGGGTCATCGTCACCTTGAGATTGGCTTTGTATTCTCCCTTTGGCGCATCTTTCGGCGCTTCGGCCGGCTTGTTCCCCGAGCACCCGACCAAAGACAATGCCACCATCAACATCAGTACAAAAGTAACGATCCGTTTCATTCCCACACCTCATTTTCTAAATTTTTCTACAGTTCGGATTCAACACGCGATGAAAAAATTCCTCTTCTCTCCCTCCTTCGTTTTATAGCTTTGGATTTTCGGGATGAAGCATCGTAGCAATCGCTTTGTCCAGCACTTCATCCTCCCAGATTTTTTTCCAATCATCCCGCAAAACTAACCGATTCCCAATATCAATGGCTACCAAACAAGCATCTGACACTTTCACATTTTGTTGCATTTTGCCGAGGAAGTTAGCGGAAAGATTGTATACATGACCAACGAGGAACGATTCAGCGGCGGCGCGGGGAATCCCCCTTCGTTCCGCTTCTTTTACCGTTTCGGCCATGGCGTACAATGTGGTCGCGCCCAATATTTCCACCAACGTCGGCTCCAGGAAAGCGATATCGCGGATACCCATGACATAGCTATTTTCCACCGGCGCAAACATCAATTCACATATAGTCCGAGCCTTGGCGAAATTCTCGTCGCTGCCCTGAATCTTGGCCAACACAATGTCCTGTTTGGCTGCAACTCCGCCAAAATAGTCATGGCGAGCTTCAAATGTATCTTGATCCAAAAAATAAGACGGATGACATGGATGGGTCACCACAAAGGTACAATCGTCCCTCAACGCCAACTCTCTTGCCACAGCCGCCGCCGGGTCCAGAATGATCAAAGTCGAGCCCGGCGTCATCATTTTTACAATCCCTACGGAAACAATCTGAATAATTTTGTCCGGTACGGCCAGAATTATGACGTCGCTTTTGGGCACAGCCGTCTCGGCCGAAACGGTAGAAAAGCCCCGATCTTTGATGGCCGCAACCCCGGCCTCCGACGTTTCACAAAAGTACAGTTCCACAGTGTCCGGATGTTTGACCAGGTTGTTCGTAACCCGGGTCCCCATTTTCCCACCTGCGCCGATTACACTAACAATCAATTTTTCCGCCACACTAGCACCCCTTCTCTATCTTTTTTTGCTCAAAACGGTTTTTACGGCCTTCACAATATCCTGCACAGCCATTCCATAGCAGTCCAGCACAGCTTCCGCCGGCCCCGACCCGGGGAACACATCCTGCAAACCAATACGTCCAATGGGAGTTGGGCAATGATCCGTACTTACTTTGGCTACCGCATCCGCCAACCCGCCGATGATATTATGATCTTCTACCGTAACAGCCGCGCCGCATTTTGCCAAAATCTTCGTGACGCCTTCCACATCTATCGGTTTCAGTGTATGTACATCCGCAAGAGTGACCTTGATCCCCTGCGCATTAAGAATTTCCGCCGCTTCCAACGCCCGGTTCATAATAAATCCGTTGGCGAACAGCGCCACATCCGTCCCATATTTCTTTAAAATCTTGATTTTTCCAAGCTCAAACGGCGTATCCTGGTCATAAACGACATGCTCGCGCCCATTGCCTGCCCGTAAATATACCGGCCCGTCGATGTTGGCAATTGCCTTTACCGCATGATACACCTGATGTTCATCAGCAGGCGCCACCACAGTGATGCCCGGAATACTGCGCACAATCCCCAGGTCCTCAAAAAACTGATGGGTAACGCCTTCCCGCTCGCCGCCAAAAACACCGCTGTTGATGCCAATAAATTTCACATTCAGGCGAGGATAGGCTACGAATGTTCTCAATTGTTCACAGGCCCGCATTGTGATAAATCCACCGTACGTGGCAACGAATGGAACCAAGCCGCAACTGGCGAGACCTGCGGCAACAGCAACCGCGTTCTGTTCGGCAATCCCCACTTCGATATACCGATCCGGATATAGCTCTGCAAACGGAGTAGCTCGCATGGCCTTCAAAGAATCCGGCGATACAAGCAAAAATCGATCATCCTCGGCTGACAAATCAATCAGCGCTTTAGTAAAAGCTTCTCGTGTTCCTTTGTAGCTAAGCATTGGCGTTCCCTCCCAAAACCTCTACTGCCACAGCCAGTTCTTCATCTGTCGGAACCCTCTTGTGCCAGGAATTATCATTTTCCATATAGGGCAATCCCTTGCCCTTGATAGTTTTCGCAATGATCACAGAAGGCCCCGGCGTTTTCTTCGCATTGTCGATCGCTGTGATAATCTGAGTAAAGTCATGTCCGTCTATTGTCTGGCAGTGCCAGCCGAACGCTTCCCACTTCGGCAAAATCGGCAGCAGCCCGCTGATGTCTTTTACCTGCCCACCACTCTGCCAGCCATTGTGGTCCACAAACACGATCAAGTTGTTCAGCTGGTATCGTTTGGCGCACATGGCCGCTTCCCAGACGATCCCTTCCTGAATTTCGCCATCGCCGAGAATTACAAATGTGTTGTACGATTTTTTTCGATACTTGGCCGCAATCGCCATCCCCACTCCGATTGACAAGCCATTCCCCAGCGACCCGGAAGTCATGTCTATCCCCGGCGTTTTTTTCATGCAAGGATGTCCTTGTAAGAGGCACCCCAGTCCCCTGAGCCCTTGAAACTCCTCAACAGAAAAATATCCCTTCCGGGCCAGCGCCGCGTACAATGCCGGGCAAGCATGACCTTTGGAAAGGATAAATCGATCACGATCCGCCCATTTAGGATTGGACGGATCAATATTCAGTTCGCGAAAATACAGCGTTGTGATGATGTCTGCGGCCGAAAGCGCTGGCCCAGGATGTCCGTCTTTCGCATCATGCACCATTTTTACGACATCCAGCCGCAATTGGTTGGCGATTTTTTGCAATTTCGCCACAGAATTTGTCTCAAGCATGTACATACTACCTCTTTTCCTCATTTGATCGTATGCTTCACTGCAGTTTTCATATTAAACGTATGACGTTTGATGTTTAAGCTAAAAATATCATAGCCGGATTTATCTTGTCAATAGCATGATTGAAAATTCTGTAGAAATAAAAAAAGGACATCCAAACCCCTGCGGGCCTGTGTGTCCTTTGAATTCAGATGGCGAGTTATTTAAATATGAGATATTCCCAAACTTCCATCGACTCCACCACGGCTCGTTCCGCTGCTTCAAAGTTGCGTTTTTCAACAGCGTTCAAGATTTTTTGGTGGGTCTCGGTGGACTCCAGACTAAAATCAGTGTGTTTTCGCAAGCTTTGCGCAATGTATGGTTT
>DATMYT010000676.1:0-2585 GCA_035560855.1 Negativicutes bacterium
CTGTTTGCTTTCATGGCGAAGAATAGGAGTGTTTTTTATCAAAAGTCGAAATCGATGGATTGGATTGATAGTTCTTTCTTTAATTTTGGGACTGTGTTTGTTCCAAGAGATGACGGTTGCCGCCCCACCACCACCGACAACTACTATACGACCGGTGGCAGCGCTGCCGGCAATACCGGCGCCCGCGATTAAAAGCGAAACCGCGATTCTTATGGTAGCGGGCAGAAAACAGATTTTGTTTGAGAAGGACGCTCACAAAATCATGTACCCGGCCAGCACAACGAAAATAATGACACTGATTACTGCGCTCAAGCATGGAAATCTGAATGACACGGTAGTTATCGGTCCAGGGCCCGTGGCAGTTGAAGGATCAAGCTTGGATTTGCGGTTGCTGGACCGGTTGTCTTTGCGCGAACTGCTATATGGACTCATGCTGGTTTCCGGCAATGATGCAGCGCATGCGGTGGCTGAGCATGTTGGTGGCGGCTCCTATCGCAAGTTTGTCGGATGGATGAATGAAGACGCCGAAAGAATCGGTGCGTTACGAACTCATTTTTCTAACCCACATGGATTGCCTGATCCAGTCAACCATTTTACCACCGCGTACGATTTGGCGCTGATTACAGAGGCCGGGTTCAAGGTCCAGGGATTTGAAGATTTTGTTTCACAACCCTACCATACGGTAATGTTTCAAAATCGTGCCAAAGGGCTGCCGGTGGTGAATACCAATAAATTGTTGATGACTTATTCGGGAGCCAATGGAGTGAAAACAGGTACTACTAATGCGGCAGGAAAATGTCTGGTGTCGTCGGCCCGACGAGGAGACGTTCTGTTGATCGCGGTGGTACTCAATGGTGGAGATACTGTTTTTAAGGATTCCGCGGGTTTGCTTGATTATGGATTTCGCTTGTTGGGTAAGTGAATAGGATGGAGCCGATATGAAACAAAATGATTTGATTCTGATTCATGCCCCGAGTGTTTATGATTTTCGCAAAGAATCTATTCTGTATGGGCCGGTAAGTGATCTGGTTCCATCAACGCCAGTTTTCGAGATGTACCCCATTGGGTTCACTACTCTGGCGGAGTATCTGGAACGTGATGGTTTCAGGGTGCGAATTGTCAATCTTGCGGTGCTCATGATGAAGGATCGCAACTTTGATGTGGAGTCTTTTTTGGCGAAACTCCAGCCCAAAGCGTTTGGGATTGATCTTCACTGGTTGCCGCACGCACATGGCGCACTGGCAATTGGAAGCCTGTTGAAAAAATTGCATCCAGAAATTCCGCTGATGTTTGGCGGGTTTTCTTCGACATTCTTCCATGAAGAGTTGGCAGCAAGACCAGAAACGGATTTTGTATTGCGTGGCGACTCCACGGAGGAACCGATGCTCCTGCTGATGCGGCACATTACCGCTAAGGGGCCTCAGATTCCGGCGCTTGAAACCATTCCCAATTTGACTTGGAAGGATGCCGATGGGAATGTTCAGGTCAATCCATTGGAATATGTCCCGAAAACATTGGACCATGTGCGTCTGGATTACTCACAGGTGGTTCGGTCGGTGATTCGAAACCGCGATCTGAGCGGCGCACTGCCATTCATCGACTGGCTGCGGTATCCGATCATGGCTGCATTAAGCTGCAGGGGCTGCTCCTGCCATTGCCGCACCTGCGGTGGATCGGCAATGGCCATGGAATCGATGTGTATGCGGGAAAGTCCAGCGTATCGGAGTCCCGAGGATCTGGCCAATGATATCTGGAGCATGTCTCGCTGGAGTAAGGGACCGGTATTTGTTCTCGGGGACATTCGTTTTGGCGGGGAAGACTATGCCAATAAATTTCTCTCACTGGTGAAAGGCGCCACTGATCAGTTGATTTTAGAAGTGCTGACGCCTGCACCCCGATCATTTTTCCATAAACTGGCGGAAGCTGCGCCGAATTTTATTCTGCAAATGTCGCCGGAATCACACGATGAAAAAGTGCGATCGGCATTTGGCCGAACATACAATAATGCTGCACTGGAAGAGACCATTGCAGGGGCACTGGAAGCGGGGTGCAAGCGGTTTGATCTTTTCTTTATGATTGGGTTGCCGCAGCAGACCTATGAATCGGTAATGGAGACGGTAGAGTATTGCGGTAGACTCATGGAACGGTTTAATACAGCGGGGCATCCGCGTTTGTTTCCATTTGTATCTCCTTTTGCACCATTCCTCGATCCAGGCAGTGAGGTGTTCAATAACCCTGAAAAATACGGTTATAACTTGTTGCGCCGCACGTTGGAGGAACATCGCCAGGCGTTGGTACAACCGAGCTGGAAACATGTGCTGAATTATGAAACAAAATGGATGAACCGGGATGAAATCGCCAACGCCACCTATGAAGCAGGGATGCGTTTCAATCAACTCAAGTTGAAATATGGATTGATCGGCGAGAAGCAGGCAGCGGCGACGGAAGAACGAATTAACCGTGCCAGACGTCTGATGGCCCGAATCGATGAGATCCTGGCCGAACCGGACGAACAGTTGCGAAATGAATTATTGCAGGCAATCAAGGGACAAGTGGACAGCGCAAACATTTCCACAGTGTGTGAT
>DATMYT010000677.1:0-3137 GCA_035560855.1 Negativicutes bacterium
GAGACAGCTGTAAGAAGTTTTTGGGGTAAGTTGGACGTACAAATCGCCTATAATCGAGCTTATTTGTTTATATTAAGGATCTTTGCCTGTATTCCTGCAATGAAAAAAGAATTAAAAACGTGGAAGAGTCCGAAAAGTTGGATTCTTTTTTTTGAAAAATCCAACTTCTTGCACAATGTGCAAAAGAAAAGTACTGAATTTGGGCGATTTCAGCGATGGCACGAGTCTTGCATTACATGTTGATCACCTGGGTAAAAAAATACGAAAGGGTGATAGTATGTCTGAAAAAAATCCGAACCGCTGGCTGATTCTGCTGTCTGGAATCCTGATCAACTTGTGTATCGGCTCCGCTTATGCCTGGAGTGTATACGCAAGGCCGCTTATTGCGATGTTCAACTGGTCCCCCAAGGAAACCGCGCTGGCGTTCACGCTTTCCTGCGTCCTTGTGCCGTTCGCGATGATCGTGGCCGGAAAAATCCAGGATAAGAAGGGTCCCAAGTTTGTAATTTTTGTTGGTGGAATTATCTTTAGTGCAGGGATTATTGGCGCAGGTTTTACGAGTAGCCTCACTACTCTCTACATGACCTACGGCGTTCTCGGCGGAATCGGAATTGGCACGATCTACGCTTGCACCGTTGCCAACACGGTTAAGTTCTTTCCTGATAAGCGCGGACTTGCTTCTGGACTGGTAGTGGCAGGGTTCGGTTCTGGAGCTGTCGTTCTAGCTCCATTGTCGTCGGCCCTGATCGCCTCCTATGGCGTATTGACTACGTTTAAAATTCTCGGAATCGCCTACCTTATGATGATTTCAGCCTGTGCAACCATGGTTCAGACAGCGCCACCCGGTTTTAGACCCGCAGGCTGGACGCCGCCGGCGCCTACAGCGACCTCGATCGCCGGCTCCGACAAAAACTGGCGCGAAATGCTCACCGACCCCATGTTTTACGTTCTGTGGGGCATCTACATCATCGGTTGTGTTTCCGGCTTGATGATCATCGGCCATGCGTCACCAATCGCCCAGGAAGTCATTAAACTCAGTCCGGCAACTGCTGCGGCGGCAGTCGGTTTTCTGGCTCTGTTCAACACCACCGGCCGGATATTTTGGGGCTGGGCTTCGGATAAAATTGGCCGCTACAACTCTGTGATGATTATGTTCATTCTGTCTGGCGCGAGCATGTTCTTCTTAACCCAAATCACCACATTTGTGCCTTTTATGGTTGTGCTCATGACGGTCGGGCTTTGCTTCGGCGGCGTGATGGGGATCTTCCCTGCGATCACTGCGGATGCCTTTGGCGCCAAAAATGTGGGCATGAATTACGGCATCATCTTCACCGCCTGGGGCGCTGCCGGGATTGTCGGACCTCTCATGGCCGGTCATTTCAAAGAGATCAACAAAGGGGATTACACACAGGCTTTCCTGATCGCTGCCGGGCTGAGCACTTTAGGCATCTTGCTAACGTTTATTGCACGCTACAACAAGAAAAAAGCAACCGCTCCGCAACCTGCGTAATCCTGTCATAGCCACATCGGAATTCGAAAATTAAGGAGGTAGGACAATGAGTAAGGTTAAGACCATTGAGGAAGTAGTAGCCAAGTTGCATGATGGTGCAACCGTTTTCCTGGGAGGATTTTTAGGAGTAGGAGCCCCGCTTAAGTGTATCGACGCCATTGCGGCGTCCGGAGTAAAAGATTTGACGCTCATGAGTGAAGTTAGCGGTATGCCTGGCGGCGGTTTTGATATGGCTATCCTGTTCAAAAACCGGCAGGTGAAAAAAATCATTACCTCGCATATCGGCACTTGTCCGGAACTGCTGGAAGAATATAAAAACGGCCGCCTGGAAGTGGAACTATATCCGATGGGAACCTGGGCCGAGAAAGTCCGAGCAGCCGGCGCAGGCCTGGGAGGCGTCCTCACACCGACCGGAGTGGGAACTCTGGTGGAGGAAGGAAAGCAAAAACTAACCATCAACGGCAAGGAATATTTGCTGGAATTGCCCTTGTCGGCCGAGTTCGCATTTATTAAAGGCTATCGGGGCGACAAAATCGGCAATGTTCAATATCGCGGTGTCTCGATAAACAGTAATAAGATTGTTGCAGCTGCAGCCCAATACACAGTCGCTGAAGTCAATGAAATCACCGACGTTGGTGACATCGACCCCAATCTCGTAGGCACACCGGGCATCTATGTCCAGGCTGTCGTCCAGGGCTATACCTTTGATGAGCATAAAGAGGTGTTCAACACTCGTTGGGAATCCATCAACGCACTGAAAAAAAAGAAATAGGAGGAATGCTTCATGGATGCGAGAGAAATCATTGCCCGTCGGGCAGCACTCGAATTAAACGACGGTGAATTTGTAAACCTGGGTTTCGGCATGCCCACTGCGGTGCCGAACTATCTGCCCAAAGGGGTATCGGTTGTTCTGCAATCTGAGAACGGTTGCCTGATGATGGGACCCACTCCGTATGTCAATGAAGGAGATCCTGATGTTGCGAATGCTGGTGGGCAACCGATTACCTTACTTCCCGGCGGGTCCATTTTTGATCTATGCGAATCTTTTGCGATCATTCGTGGCGGTCATGTGAATACCGCAATTTTGGGCGGATTGGAAGTAGACCAGGAAGGAAATATCGCCAACTGGGCAAAAAATGCCGCTAAAAATGATTTTTCGCCCGGTATGGGTGGTGCGATGGATTTGGTAAGAGGCGCTCAGAAAATCGTATGCACACTGCAGCACAATGATAAAACCGGTGAATCCAAAGTGCTGAAAAAATGCAAATTGGCTGTAACCGGCCGTGGTGTGGTCAATGTGATCATTACGGAAAAAGCGGTGTTCCACGTAGTAAATGGAGGACTAATTTTGGTCGAAAAGGATCAGGCCTTATCGGTGGAAGACATTAAAAGTTGTACAGAAGCCTCTTTTAGCGTATCGCCGGACCTCAAAGACTATCGGATGAGTGGAATCAACGCCTAATATATCAACTACGCGGCATGGTGCAAAACAGGTAAATGATGCTGTTTTGCACCATGCTTTATCAAAGAATGGCAAGTTTGGGGCAGTGGCATCGCTCAAGTGATGGCGCAAGGCGGTCTGGAAGTTATCCTATGATTACAGTATATAAAAGCAATAGGCGGGGGT
>DATMYT010000678.1:0-11046 GCA_035560855.1 Negativicutes bacterium
GTGCAGAGATCGTCAGTTTCAACGACCTAGTGACTTGCGGCAGTCAGGGAGCGGCACGTGAAAAAGGATTGGTCCGACTGGAAGGTAAGGAATATGAAATGAAAGACGGAGACGTCGTGTATTTCCGATTTAATGTATAAAGACAAATCCATGGTTGCTTTCCCGCGGTGGTTGGTATAAAATAAATAAGCCTGAACACTCGGGCATTTACTCTCCTGCCCCCAAGAGGGGCCGATAGTCCAAAGGAGGAGGTGAACCTGTTGAAAAAGTATGAACTCGTATTCATCATCAAACCGATGGAAGAAGAAGCAACACAAGCGGTGGTCGCCAAGTTTGAAGCACTGACGACGAACAATGGCGGTGTGATCGAAAAGATCGACCGTTGGGGCAAACGCCGTCTAGCCTATCTGGTGAAAGATTTCACCGAAGGCTACTATTGCATCTTCCACTTCACCGGCAAGCCCGAAACAGTGGCTGAACTGAATCGCGTGATGAAGATTACCGACGACATCTTGCGGCACATGATCGTAAAAGAAGATGAATAGTCGGGAGGCCTGATCCATGAATAAGGTATTTTTACTGGGAAGATTGGTGCGAGATCCGGAGATTCGGACAACGCAGAGCGGAAAAATGGTCACAACGTTCACTCTGGCCGTAGATCGGTTTGGTGGCGGGAAAGACAATAATGCTGATTTTATTACCATTGTAACGTGGGAAAAATTGGCCGAAAATTGTGGCAACAGCTTGACCAAAGGGCAACGCGCCTTGGTTGAGGGACGTCTGCAGATCCGCAGCTTCGAAGGAAAAGATGGCCAAAAACGTTGGGTCACAGAGATTATTGCTCAGTCAGTGGAGTTTCTGGAACGCCGTAGTGGCAGCAGTCCTTCGACTGAAAGCAATGTTTCTAATGACGCGGCAGCTCAGTTCGGGCACGATGTGGCTCCGGATGACGAGATTCCATTTTGATGCAAGGAGGGTTCAGCAACGTGAGACGGGAAAAAGGAAGAAGACCCCGCAAAAAAGTCTGCAGCTTTTGCGTGGACAAGATTGAGTCCATTAATTATAAAGAAATCGGCCGATTGCAGCGGTATGTCAGTGAGCGCGGAAAAATTCTTCCCCGCCGGATTTCCGGCAACTGCGCCAAACATCAGCGACAAGTGACGCTTGCTATCAAACGTGCTCGCAGTATTGTGCTTCTACCGTTTACAACGGAGTAAGAGGAAATGCCAGACCGGGCAATGAAATGAGGGGCCGTTTTTCGGTCGCTCATTTTTTTTTCACGATGCGCTCCGGCACATGATTCGTGTAAAACTGACCTATAGAGATTCGTATCAGCAGGAAACTGACTTTCGTGGGCGAATTCTTCCGGTATTGAAACAAATGAGGTGAACTGATGCGAACTAACCGTGTGCAACCGATGGTTGAAGGTGGAATATTGTCCGCCGTCGCCATCTTGTTTGCACTAATCAGTGTATATATTCCTTTTATCGGTGCTTTTGTCAACCTGATCTGGCCAGTTCCAATCATTCTTTTGGGTGTGCGGCATGGGTACAAGTGGAGTCTTATGGCGACAGTGGTTTCTGGGATTTTGATCGCCATCTTGCTTCATCCGTTGCATGCGATAGGGGTGGCCATAGGCTTTGGGCTTACCGGAATTGTCCTGGGGCACTGCTTTCGAAAGGGCTATTCGCCAGTTACCTCGGTGCTGATGGGTTCCGTTGCGTCACTTATTTCGAAGATTATTGTTTTGTCGATCAGCGCCGCCGTATTGGGAATAAATCCGCTGGCCGATCATTCCGAAGCCATGGCTAAAGCTGTGGAGCAAGCGATTAATTTGTATCGGAATTTTGGGTTGAAAGAGGCGGAGCTGGCGCAAATTTCCGAGAGTATGAAGGGGATGCTGTCGATGATGAAACTAATTCTTCCGGCAGGTTTCGCGATGGCCTCCGTAGTGGATACTTATCTCAATTTTTTGGTAGCTAGAGCCGTATTGCGTAAACTGGGACATCACATTGCTGCGTTCCCGGTTTTTTCTGTATGGAGCTTTTCATCTAAGATTCTTTACGCTTTTATTATCTCAATGTTGTTAATGTACTGGGGTAAAAGCCGTGAACTGGGCATGGTCGCGAATGCGGGGCTTAATTTGCAGGTAGTCAGCAGCATGCTTCTCATGATTCAGGGGGTCTCCGTTGTTTTTTTCTATGCTGCGCGGCATGAGGTTCCCAAATTCATTCGTTGGATTTTTGTGGCAATGGCTTTTTCGAATGGTTTTATCATGCAGGCTGTTGTTTTTCTCGGCGCATTTGACATTGCCATTGATTTCCGTAAACTGCGTCATCCTCTACCACCGCAAAACACTGATATGGGAGAATAACGGATGAACAGGAAATATTTTTGGCAAAAAGAGCAACTTTACTGGCTCGCACTTGGGGTGGGTTTGCTTGTGTCTTTGGCCTTGAATCCTTCCTGGCTTACCTTTGGGTTATTGGTGATATTGGCGGTGGCTTCTTATTTGCGTCACACTCTCTCTGGAGCGCCACTTATCCGGAAAGCAGACCTTTTTACGGAAGCGCCTTTGGCTCTTGGCGATGGATTGGACGCTGGGAGCGTTGAAGTGATAGGAACAACCAACACTGTAGCTTCAGAACAGGAGAAAACTCTTGGTGAAACAGTTTTTGCGTTCATCCAGATTGATAATTTGGATGACGTGTTGCAGGGGTTGGATGAGAATCAGCGCAATGCATTAAAGACGGAAACCCATCAACAGCTACTGACTTGGTGTGGGCACCTGAATGGTTTTCTCCGAAAGTATTCTGAAGATATGTATATGGGGATTTTTTCCCGTCCGGATCTTGACCGCATGATTAGTGAAAAGTTTGACATTCTAGATGAAGTGCGTGCGATTCGGGTCGGGAATAAGATTCCGGTGACTCTTAGCATGGGTGTTGCTGCTAGCGGGCTGACTATGAGCGAACGGGGCCAAAAAGCCCAAACGGGGTTGGACCTGGCTCTTGGGCGTGGTGGAGATCAGGCTGCGGTGTACGTCAACGAAGAAGTTCAGTTTTATGGTGGAAAAGCCAAAGTGGTAGAGAAAAACACTAGGGTGAAGGCTCGCGTTGTGGCGCATGCCATAAGGGAACTTATGCAGGAAGCTCCGGATGTGATGGTTATGGGACATGAGGGAGAAGACTTTGATAGTCTCGGCTCGGCAATGGGCGTTGCCCGCATGGCGGCCCACTTGGGGAAAAAAGTAAATATCGTAGTGGGCGCAGTCGCTTTGTCGCTTGAGAAGCTTCAGGAGTTATTGCCGGATTATAAGGAATACAGCGGGTTGTTTTTGACAGCTGAACAGGCAGTGGGGCAGGTTACCCCAAAAACGTTGTTGTTTGTAGTCGATACACATCGTGTGTTTTTGACAGCAGCGCCACAACTGATTGATATTGTCGATCGTCGGGTAGTGATCGATCATCATCGCCGATCGGAAGACTTTATTCCCGCCCCAATGATCGTTTATTTGGAACCGTCTGCGTCGTCGACTAGCGAGTTAGTGACTGAGCTGTTAACATATTTTGATGAAAAAATAGAGCTTACCCGCTTGGAAGCGTCTGCGCTGTTTGCGGGGATGGTGGTGGATACAAAAAACTTTGCCGTGCAGACTGGTGTGAGAACCTTTGAGGCGGCTGCTTACCTTCGGCGATCCGGAGCCGATCCTGCTATAGTTCGTCACTTGTTCATGGTCGACATGGAAACCTTGAAATTGCGGGCTGCTATATTGGCGGGATCACAAAGTCTGAACGGAGGAGTAGTTATTGCCGTTTGTCCGTCCGAAGTAAAAAACGGGCAGATTATTTCGGCTCAAGCTGCAGATGCTATGCTGAGCATTGAAGGAGTTCGGGTCAGTTTTGTACTGTGCCCGATTGATGGTGGCGTGGGGATTAGCGCCCGCTCCAATGGGGACGTTAATGTTCAGGTGATTATGGAAGCCTTTGGCGGCGGCGGCCATCAGACCGTGGCTGGCGCGCACATCGACGGAGTGGATCTGGTGGAAGCGCGCAGACGACTGGAAGCAGTGATTGTAGATTATATTGGAGAGGAGAAAGAATAACAATGAAAGTAATTTTACTGCAGGACGTGAAGAAACTTGGTGCAAAAGGTGAAACCATGGAGGTCGCCGAAGGGTACGCTCGCAATTTCCTTTTACCTCGAAAATTGGCGGCTCAAGCCACTGCAGATACGATGAATCAGCTGCAGCAGCAAAAAAATGCAATGGCTGATCGGCAAAAGCGCCAGTTGGAAGAAGCAAAATTGTTGGCTGCTCAGCTCGGAAAAATTGAAATCAAAGTAACGGCAAAAGCGGGTGAAGGCGGCAAACTATTTGGTGCTGTCACAACTAAGGATATTGTTGATGCGGCTAAGGTACAGCATGGACTTGAGTTGGACCGCCGAAAAATGGAATTTACTGAACCCATAAAAAATCTGGGCTCCGCCGCAGTTGTCATGAAGATTCACCCCGAAGTGACAGCGGAAATAAAAGTCCAGGTGATTGGAGAATAAAGTGGTTCGAAAAAAAGATGCTCAGGAGACGGAAGAACCAAAGGCTGCGACGAAGGCGCGCCGTGTTCGAAAAACAAGCAAACCCGGTTATGCTGCGGGTATGACGGAAGAAGAACTGCGAAAATTTACGGAAGAAGTGTTGGAGGCCCATGCGGTATTCAACATGTGCGCATCCGTTTGGGGCCCCGAAAAGGTGGTGCTACGCGCCAGTAAATTCGGAGCGCTAGAACTTATGCAGTCTTCCGAGCTTGCAGATCGTGTATTGGCATTGCAGAGAATGGTTATGGAAGATCTTACACTTGAAGAACGTCCTACGATGGAAGAAATACCTCATGTGTTGGAAGAAATAATGAATGAAATGGCCGATCAGATTGCCAGACGTTCAGTAGAAGATAATATCGAGAAGAAAATTGCACAAAAGATGGAAGAAAGGCATCAGGAATTTGTCCAGGAAATCCGTATGCAAATCCTTAAAGATGAATCTAGCATAGAAACACCTCAGACGCAGAAAAAACTTGAAAAACTTAAACTTTTGTCAGAAAAAAGTCTGACAAAATCTATGAACGAAATCCTTCGCCCAGCTACGCTGGACGAAATCATAGGACAGGAAAGAGCTGTGGAAGTTCTTCGTTCCAAATTGGCTTCACCATATCCTCAACATCTCATTCTGTATGGACCCCCTGGTGTGGGAAAAACGACGGCCGCCCGCTTGGTGCTGGAGGAAGCCAAAAAGCTCCCGTATACACCATTTGCGCAAGATGCTGCTTTTGTCGAAGTAGACGGCAGTTCGTTGCGATGGGATCCTCGTGATATTACCAATCCATTGCTTGGCTCTGTACATGATCCCATCTATCAAGGCGCTCGTCGTGATCTGGCCGAGACTGCCGTTCCGGAGCCAAAGCCTGGTTTGGTTACTGACGCTCATGGTGGGATTTTATTCATTGATGAAATCGGCGAAATGGATCCTATGCTGCTCAACAAACTGCTTAAGGTGCTGGAAGACAAGCGCGTGTTTTTTGAATCAGCGTACTATGACGAAACAGATCCTAATGTTCCAGAATATATAAAAATGCTGTTTAAGGAGGGTGCTCCAGCTGATTTTGTGCTCATCGGCGCAACGACGCGGGACGCGGGAGACCTTAACCCAGCACTGCGGTCCCGTTGCGCTGAAGTGTATTTTGAACCATTGACGCCTAAGCAGATCGAAATGATTGTAACTAACGCCGCCTCTAAGTTGAAGGTGAGAATGGATGAAACCGTACCGACGTTGATTAGCGAATATACAGTGGAAGGCCGTAAGGCGGTTAGCCTGTTGGCGGACTCTTACAGTTTGGCATTGTACCGTCGCGGTAAAGGCCGTCGCAATATCCAAAAAATTAAGCGAGAAGATGTATTCCGTGTTTTGCAAGTGAGTCGGATGACTCCCTACGTGAACAGAAAGGCATCAACGGATTGGGAGATCGGAAAAGTATTCGGACTCGGAGTATCGGGCTATCTTGGATCGGTGATTGAAATTGAGGCGGTTTGTTTTCCGGCTGCACAAAAAGGAAAAGGAGTCATTCGCTTTAATGATACGGCGGGCAGTATGGCCAAAGATTCCGTATTTAATGCTGCGTCTCTTGTGCGTCAGATCACGGGCAGGGATCTGGCGAAATACGATATTCATGTCAACATCATTGGCGGCGGCCAAATCGACGGGCCTTCTGCTGGACTGGCGATTCTCAGCGTTTTAATTTCGGTAATTACAGAAAAACCCCTACGTCAGGATGTCGCGGTGACAGGTGAAGTATCAATTCGTGGCAAATTGAAGGCGGTGGGCGGGGTGTTCGAAAAAGCCTACGGTGCCAAGCAAGCAGGGGTCAATGTTTTGATCATTCCAAAGGAAAATGAAAAGGATATTCCTGCAGACCATCTTGGGCTATCAGTCCGACCGTTGGAAAGCGCGGAAGATGCATTGAGCATACTGTTTGGGAAAGATATTAAAGGAGAAGGCTACAATGCTGGATAGAGTTCCGCCGCAAAACATCGAAGCCGAACAATCAGTTCTTGGCGCGGTGTTGATCGAGCAAAGTTCGATTGCCAAAATATCAGATATGTTGCAGCCGGAAGACTTTTACCGTGAGGCTCATCGGCTGATTTTTCGTGCAGCTCTGAGTTTGTTCGAACGTGGCGAAGCTATCGATTTCATTACGGTAACGGATGTTCTGCGCCGCGATGGCGCTGTGGAGCAAGCAGGGGGTATTTCCTACATCACTTCACTTGCCAACGGAGTTCCAACTGCAGCGAACATTCTTTTTCATGCCAAGATCGTTGAAGAAAAAAGCTTATTGCGTAGGCTTATCAACGCAGCTACGGACATTGCTTCTATGGGCTATGCTGAGTCGGAAGAAGTTGACCGAGTCTTGGATCAGGCCGAGCAAAAGATTCTCACAGTGGCTACTAGAAAAATAAGTCAGGATTTTCAACCAATCAAGGAAATCATTTTCAGCACCCTTGATAAGATCGATGAAATGCACAAAGCCAAAGGTGGCATAACCGGACTGTCCACCGGATTTGCGAACTTGGACAAACTGACCGGAGGCTTTCAGCGTTCCGACCTGATTCTCATAGCTGCCCGTCCGAGTATGGGAAAAACGGCATTCGTACTCAACGTGGCTCAGCATATGGCAACCCGAGACAAAAAATCTGTGGCGATTTTCAGCTTGGAAATGCCCAAAGAACAATTAGCAATGCGTATGATGTGCGCAGAAGGGTTAATCGACAGTCAGCGTTTTCGTACCGGCGCCATGACTAATGAAGAATGGTCTAAACTCGTGGACGCGGCTGATCGATTATCGGGGTCTTCCATGTTTATTGATGATACCGCGGGTGTCAACGCCATTGAATTGCGTAACAAGGCTCGTCGGATTAGCAAAGAACACGGACTGGATTGTATTATCATTGACTATCTCCAGTTAATGGATGGCGGAGCTCACAGTCGCATCGATAATCGGCAGCAGCAGATTTCTGATATCTCTCGCTCGTTAAAAGCGTTGGCACGTGAGCTGCGGGTGCCAGTCATCGCATTGTCCCAACTCAGCCGCGGCCCGGAAACGCGAACCTCGCGCAAGCCGATGCTCAGCGATCTTCGGGAGTCAGGATCCCTGGAGCAGGATGCCGATATGGTTGCGTTTCTCTATCGTGAAGATTATTACAACCCGGAAACAGAAAAGAAAAATCTTACGGAACTAATAATTTCTAAAAACCGTAACGGTCCTACCGAAACCGTCGAACTGTATTTCCATAAGAACTTTACACGGTTTACAGACTATACACCTCGCCAGGAATAGCCGAACGATTTTAAAAAAAACATTAAAAACATTCGGTAATTTATTGACAATCGTAAACACAGCAGGTAAGATAAAGAGGGACAAAACGCTGAGTTTGTCTTTCTTTTTGCGAAAAACAACTAAACTGGCAAAAGCGTTCAGGAGTAAATGAAGATGAAACAATTTGACGTTATCATCATCGGGGCTGGACCGGCAGGTATCTTTGCCGCGCTGGAAATGGCAGACACGGGCTTAAACGTTCTTATGTTGGAAAAAGGCCGGGACATCTCAGCCAGAGCTTGTCCCATCCACACGAAAGGGACTAAGTGTGTTCAGTGTAAACCGTGCGGTGTCCTGTGCGGCTGGGGTGGCGCGGGCGCCTATAGCGACGGCAAACTGACACTTACGACTGAATTTGGCGGCATGCTGGATCTTTATATGGACAAGCCTGCATTGATGGATTTGATTGATTATGTGGACAGCGCATATCTCAAGTTTGGTGGGACGCAGACTGTATACGGCGATGACAATAAGGAGGCTGTCCGCAAAATACAAAAGGAAGCTGCGTCGGCCGATCTATCGTTGATCCCGGCTCGCATTCGTCATCTCGGAACAGATAAATGTCTGGAGATTCTTACGTTGATGCGTGAGCATCTGGAAGACAAATGCACGATACGGACGAGCGATGGCGTTTCCCGAATTATTGTGGAAAACGGACGATATGTCGGCGTTGAAACCACACGCGGTGAAATTTTCAACAGCAAATATTTGATTGCCGCTCCGGGGCGCGAAGGCGCGGAATGGTTTACGGGACAGGCTGGGCAGCTAGGGCTGGAACTAATTACTAATCCTGTTGACATTGGCGTAAGGGTAGAAGTGCCAGCTGTTGTCATGGAACAGATCACGGATGTCGTTTATGAAGCGAAAATGGTATATTATACGAAATCGTTTGATGACCGCGTACGGACATTTTGCATGAATCCTTATGGCGTTGTGGTCGCCGAGAATAATGCCGGATTAATTACGGTCAATGGTCACAGTAATGCGGAAAAGTCATCCGAGAACACAAATTTTGCGATTTTGGTTTCCAAAAGTTTTACCGAACCCTTTAAAGAGCCGATTACTTATGGAAAATCTATTGCGAAACTTGCAAATCTACTCAGTGGCGGCGTAATTGTACAACGTCTCGGTGACTTGAAAGCCGGTCGACGCTCTACGGAAGAACGCATCGGTCGGGGCATGGTAACGCCGACGATGAAGGAAGCAACTCCTGGAGACCTAAGCTTAGTCCTGCCTTACCGGCACTTGACGGCTATTGTGGAAATGCTTGAAGCTCTTGACAAAGTTGCGCCAGGGGTTGGCTCCCGCCATACTCTGCTTTATGGCGTTGAGGTTAAATTTTACTCATCTCGCCTTCACTTGAGCAAGGTTCTGGAGACTCAGATTCCCAACTTTTTTGCGGTCGGAGACGGAGCGGGTGTGACCCGTGGATTGGCTCAAGCGTCAGTTTCCGGTGTAATAGTTGCCAGGGAGATTAAAAGCCGCGAAAAATGTAATGGGGGGATGCCCAAATGATTGATCGTTGCCCATATCCTGAAACGGGACGAGATACCCGCTCCACCATATAAAGAATATTATGGCCAGATTTGGCCTGTAAGAAAGTAGGTGTACAAATATGTCATCAGTAGTCGTTATGGGTACCCAGTGGGGTGACGAAGGCAAAGGAAAAATCGTTGATAACCTGGCTGAGCAGGCGCAAGTTGTCGTTCGATATCAAGGCGGAAACAATGCGGGGCATACTGTCGTGGTCAAGGGCGTTGAGTCTAAACTTAATTTGCTGCCGTCCGGCGTATTGTATCCGGGGAAAACATGTATCATTGGTAATGGCGTTGTAGTCGATCCGGCGCATCTTTTGAAGGAAATTGCCGCGATGCAGAGCCGGGGGGTGGATATGTCGGGGCTTAAAATTTCGAATCGGGCGCAGGTTATTCTGCCTTACCACCGCATGATGGATGAGGCAGATGAAGAGTCGCGCGGCGATGCGAAAATCGGTACCACAAAAAAAGGTATAGGGCCTTGCTATGTTGATAAAAATGCTCGTATTGGTATTCGCTTCGTTGATTTGATGGACCCGGAAGAATTTGCTCTCCGCCTAAAACATAATCTAATCCTGAAAAATCGTATTTTAACTGAAATCTATGGCAAAACAGCCTTGGATTACGATCAGATATTGGCTGAATATCTTGGTTATGCAGAGAAACTTCGGCCTTATGTTACCGATACAATTTTCACCTTGCATGAGGCCATGAAACGAGGCGAACGAGTTCTGTTCGAGGGCGCTCAAGCTACGATGCTTGATTTGGATTATGGCACCTATCCTTATGTGACATCATCCCATCCTGTAGCAGGAGGCGTCTGCATTGGCGCTGGCGTCGGTCCTGGGGCCGTTAATAAGGTTGTTGGCGTCGTGAAAGCCTATACCACCCGTGTCGGTGAAGGGCCCTTTGTAACAGAACTTCATGATGCAACAGGGAATTTAATTCGCGAACGTGGACATGAATATGGCACAACAACGGGAAGGCCGCGTCGTACCGGATGGTTAGACACAATGGTCGTAAAATATGCTTGTATGTTGAGCGGGATTGATTGTCTAGCCGTTACGCGACTAGATATTTTGGATGCGCTGCCGACGTTGAAAATTTGTATAGGATACCGGTATAAGGGGCGCGCTTTGCAGGAGTATCCTGCCAGTCTCAAAGTGCTGGGCGAAGTTGAACCTGTCTATGAGGAATTACCAGGATGGGAAACCGATATTACCGCTATCCGGCGCTATGAAGACTTACCACTCAATGCTCGTCGTTATGTCGAGCGCTTGAGCGAATGTTCCGGTGCTCGGCTCGGAATCGTGTCTGTGGGGCCGGACCGTGAGCAGACAATCGTAATGGAGACTATGTTTTAAAGAAGGTTGTGGCTTGACATCTCCAGCTACAACAACTATAATTCTAAAATGTGGATAAAGACATGACTCACTAGCTCAACTGGTAGAGCATCTGACTCTTAATCAGAGGGTTCGGGGTTCGAGTCCCCGGTGGGTCACCAAAACAAAATTAATGGCTCCGGCGAATAACGCCGGAGCCTATTTTGTGTCGTTATCTAAAAGTTTTTAAAACAAGCTTTTTTAGTG
>DATMYT010000679.1:0-2138 GCA_035560855.1 Negativicutes bacterium
CATTATACCGAACAAACGTTCCGACTTCACGTGACAATATTGTAAAGAAAACGGAGCCGGGTTGGCTCCGTTTGATGTAATCAGTTTGAGGGCGGCTCATATGCAATTGATGTTACGAAACCTGCATCATCGAAGGAAAAAAGGATGCGGCTCCAATCTTCACCGAAATACCCTTCATCAAGGTTCGGGAAATCTTCGGAACTAAACGCAAGTTCGCTCTGGCTAATGATCGGTTCTTTTTTGTAGGCTTTGTGAACTTCCTCGCGGGAGCTTCCGACACCAATCTGTTTTCTGCCAAACTTGATCGATTCGCCCCAAACCGTCACAAGATAAAGCGCTTTTCGCGTCGAACCGTTTGCCGTAGGAATTTCAACATAAGCAGCTCGAAAATCCGGGTACTCTAGAAAAACAAGAGTATTCCCCAAATCGTCCGCCTCAGGCAGAACGGTTTGCTTCACGGGTGATCCCAGGCTTTTTAGGATTGAATCATATTTAAAATCGCTCAATCCCAATACACGTGCGTAGCCGCGATTCGAAAGATAGTTTGAATCTCGACCATAGTCTGTCATTTCCCGATCATAAAAATATACAGCAATCAAATATGAAACAACCAGCGCCAATACGATCAAGAAAGCGACCAAATAACCAAATTTTTTTCGAGGCATGTACTTTATCTCCTAGTTTTCATCGTCGTATAGAATCTGCCCAGAAGGGTTCCCGTGTTCGTTTGGAATATCAAAGTTGTCGAAAACAGCGTAGTAGCCATTCTGGTCCAGTGCTAATCGAGGGGCTAAATCTGAACTAATAATTGGGATGCCGAAACCAACACTACCATCATAAGCATAAACTTTATCCACGTTTGGCAAATCTCTAAAAGCATCTGCAACATTTGTTCCTACATACTTCAACAACTCCTGATGTCCGGCATTACATGCAAGTATGTACACTAAGCCCAATTCGGGACCTTTTAAATCGCTAATTTTCATGAGCGATGCTTTATCGTTTATTGTTCTTCCGGTAGCGCCTATCGCGTTTGTTTTTGTTCCCTCTTGAAACAAAAGTGACATCCCATTACTATGGCTAATGATAACCGCAGCACCTGTCTTCGGATCCATGTTGTTCCAAGCATTTGAGAATGCTGTTGCACTATTTGTACAGATCAGTTTTACCTTATAGCCCTGTTTTTCAAGAATTTGTTTCTGGTACTTGGCTTGTTCCGAGAATTCTGCCCCGGGATTATCCGTATAAAACACATATGCATATTCAGCGTTTGCAGGATATGGCGTGGGAGTGACGCCCGGGATAATCGGACTTGCTCCCGGCTGTGGTAAAGGCGTACTTCCCGGTTTGACAGGATATGTCAGCGGTTTTCCATTCACTTGACCCCATATTTCATCTTCCCGTTTATCACGCCATGTCGGAACTGCGATCTTGTCCCAAACGCTATCCTTCTTCTTCTCTATTGCATCACGAGAATCGAAAATTGGTTTCCCTCCAACCAGTGTTTTTGTAGTATCGTTCGGCGTGTATACAACAATCGGCCGCCTCGCCTGTTTTTCGTAAAATCTAGTTTCATACTCTTCTTGCTTCATATCTGATTTTCGTTGCTGCGCGGTTGTTTGTAAAGGGGTAGAAACTGCTGGTTTACCGACAGCCGCCTGCACCTTAGCAGAGACGGCAGCTTGAGCAGTCGCGTTCGTCAACGAAGCGGCAACTCTCCCGGCAATGGCAGTGCTATCACTCTGATTCTGCGCCTGGTTGTGTTCGTGCAGAGCCGTGAGAGGAACGTTCGAGTTCAGCAAAGCCCACTGGTCTTGTGAATTCAGCCCGCTACGGCTTATCGTCTGCTGTTGTTGCCTCGCGGTCATGTTTTCCCAGTTCGCGAAGGGAAAATCGCGCGGTAGCTTGCTGACGAGATTCGCTTGCGTGATTTGTTCTTTAGTGAGTGTCGGAATCTCACCCGGTCTGTACAGCACGCCGCCTTTGGAGATTGCGCCAGTTAAGTTATTGTTCAGTAGTTTCTTACGCATGTTTATATCCTCCTGCGTATTTTTCTTGAGGATATAACAGGTTTGGTATGAAAAATTACGATAATTATCCGAAACCGGAATTCTTATAATTTCTAGTTCCCATTATAC
>DATMYT010000680.1:0-6047 GCA_035560855.1 Negativicutes bacterium
GTATTAAATATGTGCGGAGAAGATGGCTATTTCTCTTTTGCGGGGGAGCATTATTAGGAATAACGGTTTTCCTGTGGCGCGAGACTGCATTTAGGACAGTTTTATATTCGCTGATGGATTTAACTTTTCCGAATAATACAGTTCGATATGGGTCTTGGCAGGCTGGGTTGAATATGGCGTGGGCGCATCCAATAGTAGGTGTAGGCATTGGTCAATATGGGTTTTATTTTTCCCAGCATTTACCGAATTGGGCGATGCAGATATTTGGCTTTTCGAGATTCTTGAACCCATTGGACTATTCAACATGGGTACCTGCTTTTAGCATACATACTCGAATTTTCGCCGAAACGGGAATAGTAGGTGGCATATTGTGGTTGTCCATATGGTTTTCTACGAGCACGGTGCTCGTTTTACATATGTTTTCAAATAATGACGGCGCAACGGGAACTCGTATGGTACAAGCCGCAACACTTTTGGCATCGCTAGTAGGTCTGTTTATTAGTGGATTTAACAATGATTCGTTCCGATTTCTAGAATTGTCGGTAACTTTGGCTGCGTGTTGGATTTTTTTCCGTGATTGCGATAATAGCGGTAACCTACTATTTAAGAACGTTTGGAGCTGTTTATGCCAAAAATAATGAAACCGAAGGTGCATCTTTGCTCAGTTACAACAATTTCGCTAACTTTAAGATCTTTTTTGATTGAGCAGCTGCTTTTTTTACAACAGCATGGATTGGATGTAACGGTTGTTTGTAGTTATGACTCAGCTTTTGAAAAAGATCTTTCTTCAACACTCGAATATCGTCCCGTTGAAATGGCACGCAGCATTTCTTTTTTAGCTTCCCTGAGAAGTGTATTTTTGATGTATAGTTTATTCAAAAGAGAACGGTTTGATATGATTCAGTATTCAACGCCTAAAGCGGCCCTGGTTGCATCGGTGGCCGGTTGTTTTGCTGGCGTACCGGTAAGGTTATATTGCCAATGGGGCATACGGTATGTAGGATTTGCCGGGTGGAAACGATTCTTTTTTAAGCTTTTTGAGAAACTGACATGTCTTTTAAGTACGCATATTTCACCCGATAGTTTCGGCAACAGGGAATTTTCCATTGCGGAAGGACTTTATTCGAAGGGGAAATCCTCGGTGGTCTATCATGGCAGTGCAAATGGCGTTAACTTAGCCCGATTTGATCATAACCGCCGTACAAATTTTCGTGAAGAGATGCGCAGAGAAATTGGCATCAAAACTGAATTCGTTTTTGGATGGGTGGGACGTGTGACCAAAGATAAAGGCGTGCACGAGTTAATTAGCGCTTTTGTGGAAATTGCTTCAGATGAAGATTCCATCCTGCTCATGATTGGCGATATGGAAGAAAATCATGGGCTACCAGCATCCACGATTCAGCTGCTTTTTAATCATCCGCGCATCAAGTATCTGGGCCGGAAAGGTGAAATAGAAAAATATTATTCTGCCATGGATGTATTGGTAGTTCCCAGCTATCGGGAAGGATTCGGCGTTGTCGCCCTTGAGGCTCAGGCTATGGGGGTTCCAGTCATAACGACGGATATTCCAGGTCCACGTGAGGCGGTTATTGACGGGAAAACCGGGATATTGGTTCCACCGGCAACGATACAACCCTTGGCCAATGCCATGAAAAAGCTTTATGATGATCCGCTCTTGTTGAGTAAGATGTCTGGCAACGGGATTCAATATGTAAGAGAAAAATTTGATCAGGTTGTTTTTTGGGAAAAAGTATTGGAGCATAGACAATGGTTGTTGACAAAGTCTTAAAAAGAGGGCTGGATATATTGGCAGCGGCGGTAGGGTTGCTGTGCCTACTGCCTGTGTGCTTGGCTGTTGCCATTCTTGTTTTCACTCAGATGGGTTCACCGGTGCTGTATCATCAAGAGCGCCCCGGATTGCGGGGACGAAAATTTTTTATTCATAAGTTCCGTACGATGGGAAACTTTGCGGATAAAGAAGGGAGTCTCTTGCCTGATGAAGAACGATTGACTTCGCTGGGACGTTGGTTGCGGCGATGTAGCCTGGATGAATTGCCGCAGCTTTGGAATGTGCTGGTTGGAGAAATGAGTTTGGTAGGCCCGCGACCGCTATTGGTTGAATATCTTCCCTTATATTCGAAAGAACAGGCTCGCCGTCATGAAGTGAAACCGGGGATTTCAGGATGGGCTCAAGTAAACGGACGGAATGCGATCACGTGGGAAGATAAATTTACCTTAGACGTATGGTATGTGGACCACTGGTCTTTTTGGCTGGATCTTAAGATTTTGGGATTGACTGTCAGTCGAGTGTTACAGCATAAAAATATTAATCAGAACGGGCAGGCGACTGTGGAAAAATTTACGGGAAGTAAATCCGATGGTGGGAGCGTATGAAAGGATTATTAATTGTCGGAGCAGGGGGGCATGGGAAAGTCGTGGCGGACGCGGCTTTGTTAATGGCGCAGTGGAACCGGATTGGTTTCCTGGATGACCATTATCCTGCAATTTCGGGGATAGCGTGTGTGCCAGTTTTGGGTGTGGTAGATGATGCAAAAAGTTTCTTGGAGGAATATTCCCATGTGGTGGTTGCTATTGGGGATAATCGACTTCGGATGAAGTTGCTAAACGCTTTGGCAAAGAGGGGATTGGTTGAGGCTGTTGTCGTCCACCCACAGGCCGCAGTGAGTCAAGGGGCATTGCTTGAAGGTGGAACGGTTGTTTTTGCGCAAGCAGCGGTAAATTATGGGGCGCACATTGGCAGAGGCGGGATCGTGAATACCGGAGCCACTATTGACCATGATTGTTTTCTGAGTGAGGGGGTTCATGTGTCTCCAGGAGCACATTTGGCCGGGAACGTTTGTGTGGGTGAGTATACTTGGGTAGGGATGGGAGCATCTATTATTGCTGGCGTTTCACTTCAAGCAGATGTGATGGTTGGGGCAGGAGCTGTTGTATTGGCTGATGTGCCTCATTGTGCTACAATAGTAGGGGTTCCGGGGCGAATCATTCGTCAATGAGGCGGTAATTGCAGGAGGCCATGATGGATAAACGGATTTTTTTATCTTCTCCGCACATGAGCGGACACGAACAAGAATATATCACCGACGCTTTTAATACAAACTGGATTGCACCATTGGGTCCCAATGTGGATGCGTTTGAAAAGGAAACTGCGGCCTATGTTGGAGTTAACGGAGCATTAGCGTTGAGTTCGGGTACGGCCGCGATTCACCTTGCGTTGAAATTGGTTGGAGTGTCAGCCGGGGATGAAGTTTTTTGTTCTTCGTTAACTTTTGCTGCCAGTGCAAATCCGATTATGTATGAGCGCGCAATTCCGGTTTTCATCGATTCTGAACCGGAATCATGGAATATGTCGCCAATAGCATTACGAAGAGCATTTCAAGATGCAACGCAACGAAAACGTCTGCCGAAGGCAGTTATTGTGGTCAATCTCTACGGACAGAGTGCCGACTTTGCCCCTCTTCTTGAAATATGTAATGAATATGATGTGCCCATTATCGAAGATGCTGCTGAATCGATGGGGGCAAATTACAAAGGGAAAAATAGTGGGACGTTGGGACGCTTCGGAATCTACTCCTTTAATGGGAATAAGATTATTACTACTTCCGGTGGCGGTATGCTTTTATCGAACGATGTAAAAGCGTTGGCGAAGGCTCGTTTTTGGGCGACGCAGGCTCGTGACCCAGCTCCTTACTATCAACATAGCGAAGTAGGATATAATTATCGTATGAGTAATATCGCGGCAGCTATCGGTAGAGGGCAACTAAAGGTTTTAGCTGAGCGGGTCGAGGCGCGAAGAATGGTTTTTCAGCGATATTATGATGCTTTGTCGCCGCTGGCGGGAATCAGGTTTATGCCGGAAGCGGGTTTCGGTCGATCAAACAGGTGGCTTACTGTCATGTTGGTGGATACTGACAAAACCGGCAAGACTCCAGCCCAGCTTATGGAAGAACTGGCGCGCGAGAACATCGAAGCAAGACCGGTTTGGAAACCGATGCATTTGCAACCGATATTTTCGGAGTGCCGGTATTACAGACATGGGGATGAAAGCATTTCTGATGAGCTTTTCATCAAGGGACTCTGTTTGCCGTCAGGTTCCAACCTTACGTTGGAAGAACAACAACGGGTTATTGGTGTCCTTCGACGATAACTCTTGGGTTGTTTTCGTAGGAGTGTGGGGCCGGGCTTAATCCCAAAATCATCAATTCGATTCAACAGCAGCCGCATGAACAGACTCCATAATCCTTGGGGAGTCTACTTTCCCGTTACCGCGTAAACATTTTCCTGCAAAACAGATAAGTCGCCGGTCAATAATGCCTGACGGATGAGATCGGGCGGAAGTTCTTCCAGCCACTGCTTGTAATGAGGGGTGGCTGTATATTTTTGTGCGAAGAAAGGATACTCCTGCTGCGTTTTGCCCAGATCCTTTTCTCCGATGATGACAAGCCCATTGCGATCCAATACATTGACGACTTCGTCCGGCGATATAATTTGCCGGACTTTTTTATTGAACGCATAGGTATATAGATACATTTGTTTGCGCATTACAGTGACTTCCGCATGACGGGACGCAAGTGCGACGACCGAGGCGGGCGGTAGGTGGGGAGGACTGATGGTGGCGCCTGCACTGATGAGGCAAGCGAAAGCGACCAAGCAAGATAACCCTGTCAGTGTCAGGCGGTTTTGCCAGATTACGCAGAGCGCAAACGCGAAGGCGATGGTTGCGCCGGTGAGCAGAAGGCCGACCGGCTGAGTGAAGCCGAGAAACCAGGCCAAAACGAGCGCGACAATCCCCAGCACACCAAAGATGATCTGAGTCAGGATGCAGCCTGCGATAAGAACCTTGGAGCGCCTAGCTTGTGTGTATACTCCGGCGACCAGCAACATACAGGCAGGCACCGGTAAAAACATGTACCAGGCCAGCTTGGTATCAGGCAACAGGTGAATAGCGATGACTGATGCTGCCCACAGGATTGGCAGCCCATACTCAAACTCCAGTCGGCGACCGCGCAGGAACAGCCACAGGAGTGCTGCAACCGGCAAAAAAGTCCACGGCAGACACCATTGCGGCAGATACGAGAGGAACGGTCCGATCGGATATTGCACGGCGTCGGCGAATTTGCCGAAATTTTCTCCGATAATGAAAAAAGCGAACCAACGGGGAAACTCACCCTTGAAGTACAAAGCCAGCGGCCAAAGACCGATAAAGAAAAGCCCGGCGATACTGCCAAAAAAGGCAGGCCGAGAGAAGAACGGTCGCCACCGTCCGTAAAACAGCAGTAACAGAAAAGCTGTCAAGCCGAGCGCCAATACAGTGATGGGGCCCTTTGTCAAAGCAGAACCACCGGTTATCGCCAGAAAAAAACCAGCCCAGACAGATGAGCGATCCATCCAGGCATGCGCGAAACAAAGCATAGCGGCGGTCATAAAAAAGGCCATCGGCATTTCCAGCATGCCGATTTTGCCGAAAGCCAGAAATCCGAGCGAAGTTACGGCGAACAATCCGGCGCGCAGACCGGACTCTGAACTGCGGTATAGCGATTTCGCCAGCAGATACAGACAAACCAGCGTACCCATCGAAGTCAGTGCAATAGAGAGCCTCGCCAATAGCAGACGATCACCGCCAAACGGGAAAAAGACCATCATCATCCAATAGGCCATAGGAGGTTTGTAGTAGGCGGGCTCGCCGAGCCACAGCGGAATCCAGTATTCACCCCGGTCAAACATCTCTTCGGCGATTTTCATATAGAGCCATTCGTCGTCATGATAAAAGATGCGGCTGTCGGTGAGCCAGGTCAACATTAGCAGCGCAGCGGCAATCAATAAAAGGGGCAGACGCCAATTTCTGTCCACAAAAAACCTCCAGGTGCTTCATTTTCAATCATTTTACATTTTATCATAAACATTGCAGAGCGTCCCGTTATTTCAGAAGTACTTCGCGACGGCAATCACGGGAAAAACACGCGAGGGGGTCTTAGTCAAAAAAATCCTGCGCTTATATACAAGCAGGATTTTTGTTGCTTCGGAAC
>DATMYT010000681.1:0-13377 GCA_035560855.1 Negativicutes bacterium
GTGGAGGACAAAATTTTCCGCTATAATGATCAGGATATTGCCATAACGTTGACTTTAGGCGTAGCCGCGCTGGACCCTGATGCTGGAATTGATGTCAGCATTCGCCGGGCGGATGAAGCGCTGTATCGAGGGAAGAAAACAAGCAAGAATTGCGTTAATCTTTATTTGCCGGCAGATGTATAAGGCTATAGCGCCTGGGTCCAAGAGAGGAAATGATTAACTGCACATCGAAAATACTAAATGACTGGAAATAGATGGCGTTTAGTGGTATAATGTCTTTTGTGACGGGGTATTAGCTCAGCGGGAGAGCGCTTGACTCACATTCAAGAGGTCACTGGTTCGAAACCAGTATGCCCCACCAAGGTAAATCAAGGCTTCCGACGAAATCGTCGGAAGCCTTAATTTTCGCTGGTGCCGGAGGCCGGACTCGAACCGGCACGCCATCGCTGACGGCAGATTTTGAGTCTGCTGCGTCTGCCAATTCCGCCACTTCGGCACGTTCAGTTGCCCTCACAGGCAATTGATATCATATCACCAGCAGCTTTTCTTGTCAAGAAGCAGGATAATACTATGTTCATGGAAAATATCTTATAGTATGACAACGATAAAAATAGGCAACCGAACCCTCACTTGCGCCCTTCGCTATAGCAACCGCCGCCGCACGGTCCAGATTCGCGTTTCAAAAGCGGATTGTTTGGAGTTAGCGGCGCCTGCGGGAATGACCTGGACGAAGATTCAGCAGTTGGTAGAGAGCAAACACGCATGGATTTATCGACAAATCCAACGTTTGGAAGTCTCTGCAGCCAATCCTGCAAATATTTCGCTGACTCACGGCGCCACCGTGCTATATCAGGGTGCACCGCATACTTTGTTGCTGCTGGCAGACGGAACAGCCAAACCCAATGTGACCTATACGCATTGCGCCATTTCCATTCATCTGACAGAACTTATTGGACAGGATAACGATCCCGTCGTCTACCAGTCCCTAAAGAAATGGTACGCAGATCAGGCGCAAAATCGTCTGTTGGAACGCACCCGTTATTGGGCCGCACAAATCGGCGTGCAACCTGGGCGGATCTCCCTGCGCGACCAAAAGACCCGCTGGGGCAGTTGTTCCTCCCGCGGTTCCATCAACTATAACTGGCGCATTATCATGGCTCCGCCGGAAGTATTAGATTACCTCGTAATTCATGAGTTAAGCCATATGCTCCATCCCAATCACTCCCCAAATTTTTGGGGAGAGGTCAGCCGCTGGTGCTCCGAATACAGGAGTCACCGTCGCTGGCTACGCCAAAACGGAAGCGTACTCGCCAAACTATTGCCGGCTTGAGGCGTCTGCTTCCGCCAGTCCCTTTTCTTCCAAATACTCCATTAATAGTTTGGCTGTATTTCCCGTTATTTTTACACAATTCACCATGTGTTCCCGCGTTTCAAACGGGTGCGGATTCAAAACCCGGCAGCAGGTCGCACCGAATTTTTCCTGAAACCGATGATGAAATTCTTCCGACAATACATAGGCTTCTTCACGGCTCTGCGTTGCATCAGTCCGCCCTTTCAACAGCCCCAGCGACATCACCGATGCTGCCAGTGCGCCACAGACACAGCCAGCATGTCCGAGCCCGCCGCCGAATCCAGTAGTCATGCGCAAAACCTGCTCATTCACCGGGATGCCCAGGACTTCAGCGGTCGCCCGCAATACGGATTCTGAGCAATTATATCCGTTTTTGAAATACTGACCCGCTGCATTTCTTGCTTCTGTTGATTTGTCCATCAAAGTAATTCCTCCTGCGCTTTTTTTGTCTGGTTTCCGATAGTCTCTACACTAGTGATTCATAATATAAAGGAGGCTCCCCCATGAGCACATTATTTGACCCGATCAAAGTTGGTTCGATGACGTTCCGCAATCGTTTCGTCCGTTCCGCCACACAGGATTGGTTGCCTCAGAGCGACGGTCAGGTTTCCGATGCGCAATTAGCTCTCTATGAGCAGTTGGCTGCCGGCGGTGTCGGGCTGATCATGACAGGGCATTCCTACGTCTCTCATCCGTTTGGTCGCGCGGCTAATCCCCAAAACGCCATTTATCACGAACGGTTTATTGATGGCTATAAAAAAATGGTGGAAGTCGTACATCGCCACGACGCCAAAATATTTTTGCAGCTGGCTCATGCCGGACGTCAGACTGTACCGGAGCTCATTGACGGAAAAATGCCTGTTGCGCCTTCCGATATGTTTGATGCGAATGGTCAGCAAGTAGCGCGCGCCTTGACTCTCGATGAAATCGAGCATCTGCTGGAAGATTACGAAGCAGCAGCCATGAGAGCCAAGAGGGCAGGCTTCGACGGAGTACAGCTCCATATGGCTCATGGATATCTACTCGCCCAGTTTCTCTCGCCGTATACCAATCATCGCGAGGATGAGTACGGTGGGTCGGTTGATCAGCGCATCCGTCTGCTGTGTGAAGTGACCTACCGCGTGAAAACAGCGGTCGGGCGTCAGTTCCCCGTGTTTGCCAAGCTGAATACTACTGACGGAGTAACCGATAAAACGCAGTTGTCCTTGGAAGATGTGCTCTACACCGCCAACATGATTGCCGAGCATGGAATTGATGCCATCGAAACCAGCGGCGGTACGATAAAAGAAACCCGCGTTGTCATGGCAAAACCGGGAATTCTAAAACCCGAACAGGAAGCTTATTTTGCTCCGGCGGCAAAACAAGTGAAAGCTGCGGTAAAAGTCCCGGTCATTCTAGTCGGTGGTCTCCGCTCCACCGCGGTGATGGAAGATCTGATCGCTAACGGAACGGCAGATATGCTTTCCATGAGCCGCCCCTTTGTCCGCGAACCGGACCTTATAAACAAGCTCGCTGTCGGACAGAAAAAAGCAACCTGCGTCTCCTGCAACGCCTGCTTCAACCCCCAAGGTCTTAAATGCCGCTATGAAGGCCCCGATCTTCAATAAAGCGCAACAAGAGCACTGCCGCTCCCGCAGTGATGGCGTGGCAGTTTTCTTTTGACTCCGGCGTCCCGGTTTCATACTTATTCAGCTCGCCGCAGCTAAGTGCACCGAACTTCTCCGTGAATTGAGTGAGAAAGTCGTGGGTCAGCTCTTTCATCGGCTTTTTATCCTGCGTTGGTTCGGTACGACCGGCCAACACTCCCAGCACCATCACACTTCCGGTTGCCGCACCGCAGGGACCCTCTTTGTAAGAAATCCCCCCGCCGAATCCGGAAGCCACTTTGAGAGCTTCAGCCGTCACGTCGAGCGGCAGTTCTGTGCAAAATGCACGAAACACAGACTCGGCGCAGTTAAACCCAGCCTTGTAGTTGCGGCTTGCTGCCTCATACAAGGCTTTTTCTTTTTCTGCTTGATTCATCATATATCATTCCCGCCTTATCTTTTACTATCTCTCATGCTCTCATTCATTATGGGCTGCAACTTTTTTCCTACCAAACAAGCCAAGACTCCTCCTAGAATTCCCGTAATCAGTTGCGGCCACCCCATTACAAACAGCAAACCAGCCGTCACGACTGGTGGAAGCTGGATAAAGGTCAATATCCAAGAAAAAGCCAGATAAAAAAATGCAGCCTTGCCAAAGGCCGCCCCGCCAATGGCCGGCCAAACCGGACCAATCCGCAGCAGGCGATAAAACAGCCACACATAGAGGCTGTTGCCGACTGCAACCGGAAGGATAAAAATCGGCAACGGCAACAGTTGCTGAAAATACGCCACAATCGGAGTCACACCGGCAATCAGAAACGCCGGACCCAGCCCTGTTGTCTGCAATGCAATCAACAAACATGCATTAACCAAAGATCCAACCAAAAAAGTTGACGCAACCGCCGGTAATGGCACGAAAAACCGCAACGACTGGAATACAATCGTCAACGCGAGAAGCAACCCTGCTCGCGAAAGCTTCCTGAGATTATTGTCCGCCAATCAGCCAAACGCCTCCATTACTGTCATCATAAAAAGTCGAAGCGTATCTCCTACTTCAGCTCCTATGCCAACCCACATTCCTTCACAATCAGACTCTTGTAGCTTTGTTGGATTTTTCGAGTAATAGCCCCGACTTTCCCGTCGCCAACCGGCTTCCCATCAATCGTAACAACCGGCATAATTTCAGTCGTAGTTCCGCTGAGGAACGCTTCATCCGCGCTAAGTGCAAAATCCAGCGTAAATGCTTTTTCAAGAGCTGACAACCCGTGTACAGGTAGAAGTTCTTCCATAACCCGCGTACGAGTCACGCCTTTTAGAATCAAATTACATGTCGGATACGTCCATAAAACCTCATCCTTTATGATGAAGAAGTTGCTGCTGGTTCCCTCCGTCACCTTATTGTCACGAATCTGGAGCGCTTCAAAGCAGCCTGCTTCCTTCGCTTTTTGTTTACCCAACACATTTCCCAACAGATTTAACGATTTGATGTCACAACGCAGCCAGCGCTCATCAGGCACTGAGAGCGCCCCGACGCCCGTCTCCCATTGAGCAGCATTGAAATTGCCGGGACGAATGGTCATGGTTAGGCAGGGCACGACTGATTCGGGGAAGTTATGAGCCCGTGGTGCCCAGCCCCGCGTAATTTGCAGATAAATTCCACCATTATCGATACCACTCTCCGAGATCAAGCGCTCGTGAATCCCCGCCATCTCGTCATAGGTAAAAACAGCTGGAATTCTCAGTTCTCGCAATGAACGAAACAATCGGTCAATATGAGCATTTAGCGAAAAACATTTCCCATTATATACCTTAGTGTATTCATAAACGCCATCCCCAAATTGATACCCTCGGTCTTCCATCGCAATGACCAGTTCTTTCGGATCTACCGTCCGCCCATCGATATAGCCCAATGCTCCCATGATATTTCCTCCTTCACTTCATATCAAAAATAGTTTATGATAGTAACATTCATGCAGACTCGTTCTGCTTGGCACATTCTTTATAGTGGAAAGGTTTATATGAATCAACGAATTGACTCCATCGAATATATTCGCGCTCTGGCCATGCTGGGCGTCATAGGCATTCATACCGGCTCCTGGATGTTGACTAATCCTGATGGCAATATTCATCTGTTTGCCCTGATGGAGATCATCAGCCGCTTTAGCGTGCCGATTTTCTTCTTTGTCTCGTCATTCTCCCTGTTCAGGCAATATCCTGTGAATATGCCTCTAGATACCGGTCGATATTATAAGCGCAGGTTTTCCCGCGTACTGCTGCCTTATGTTGTCGGCTCCATTTTATACATGCTGCATTATGCCTTCCTGACCGGCGACTGGAGCATCTGGTTTCCCATCCTGATTTACGAGTTTTTCTTTTTTGGCATGGCATCCTACCAGCTCTACTTTTTGGTTATCTTATTATGGTTCTACTTATTGATGCCCCTCTGGAGAAGATGGGTACGACAAATCCTTCGCCGCCCGGGTCTATGGTTGGTGTTGTTGTTCCTTGCGCAAATCGGATTCAACTATTATTCAAGCTATAAACTGCGCCCAACCTTCACCAATTTTTACCTAAATCTAGCAATCCAATACCGTATGAGCTGGTGGCTACTCCACTATCTGTTCCTGTTTCTTCTCGGCGGTGTCTTTGCGGCCCGCTATGACGAAACAATGTCCCTGCTGCGCAGTTGGCGTAGTCAGGTAACAACCTTCTTTATTCTATCAATGGGAGCAATGCTCGCCCACTACTATTTTTTGCTTTTTGCCCGCCACTATTCATTGGAACACGCCGTCAACACCGTCCATCAGCTCAGCCCGATAGGAGTAATCTATACGCTTGCCGCCTGCCTGTATTTCATGCTGCGGTTTGAAGAGCCATTACCTTCGATGATTCAAAAACCGCTAAAACTCATCGGACGACACTCCTACGGAATCTTCTGGATCCATACTCTGTTCATGCACTATTTCTTCCAAGCTCTGTCCGCTGCGGAGTTGTCGATGACGGTTCCGGTTACTCTTCTCTTTTACGCAGCTACAGTATTATCCAGCCTGGGATTTACAATCGGCATCGACAGTGTCAGAAAAACAATACACTCAAAGTAAAAAAATCAATTTTGTCCGATCTTCTTCGGTCAAAAGCAAGGGTTCAGAAAGATTTTTTGCGCGGGGCGTCCATTTTTTGGAGGCCCGTTTTCTATTGTTGGTCCAATATATCAGCAACAACTGACAAAACCGTTGGATCGAGCGAATCTGCGACTCATATTGAGGATCATTGGCCCAACTTTGGTACATCTCTTCAATTTTGTCGCCTGCGACCGAAGCCAGGTCCATATGCGCCGCCATATCGGCAATTTTAAGCGTTTCGAGACAAACCAACCGGATAATCCGCTGACGTTTATTGTCCGGATCAGGCCCTGTCCCAAATTTCAGTTCATCTCCAAGATTGACCCGCCCAACATCCATCAACGGACGGAATACTGGAAACGCTGTCGCTACGTCATGTTTTACTACAGCCAACACGGCGACTTCGCCTATTTTTTCTGAAACAGGCTTCCAGAACTCAGGATTTTCGCTACGGACTGTAAACAGCAATAATTGTTCAACCATCTGGGATGCCAATGGGCTCTCCGTGTTTAGGCATGCCGCTGTAGCAATCACGCGCCACTCCCGCAAAAACTTTCCCAAAACGCTCTTTTGATCTGCTACTGCCGAAATAAATATTGACAATGCCTCAAAAAGAACAGGGACCGCCTCAGTGCGCCCCTGTCGTAAAATACGATGCATCCATGAATCAAAGGCTGGCAAAAAAGCCTCGCCAGCCTGTTCATTCATGTTTCGTGCTGCCCATTGGGTTGTTTGCAGGGCTATTTCACTAAATATGACCATGTCATTTTTCCGTAAGATCACACGACCAGCCCAACTGGCAAACTGTGCAACAGTCTGGCTCTCGGTTTTGGTAACCGGACAATCGCAAGCACTCAGCAGCTCCAATACCAATGTCACCGCTGTTTTTGCCGGATCATCCATTTTTTCCCGCCAACAAGATGCCAGGACGGCTGTCATTTCCCCAACGACTAGCCGCAGAGCGTCGGCATCCATCGCAACGAAAAAGCGCCGACTCCCGTCCAGCAAAGCAACCGCTAGCTCCGGTTGCCGTGCATTTACCGCGTGTTGAATCGCGCCGACGAAATCAGTGAATGTCGCAGATTTTTCTCCAGCCATATCAGGAGCGGTTTTCGCCGCCTGTTCATACTCTCCGCAGGCTATTTGCTGATGCAGAAGACCCGTCACGCTACCGGACATGTATCTCCCCTTTATAAATCAAACCACGTTCCGTATCTGCGGTAACCATCATACCGTCCGAAAGTTTTTCCATGGCGCCCTCTACCCCAACAACAACCGGTATGCCGAAACTCACCCCAATAATGGCTGCCTGTGAAGTAAGACCGCCTTCCTCGGCAATAACCGCCATAGCTTTCACTGCATAGGGGGCCATTTCATCCATCAAACTTCGTACAACCAAAATTTGCCCCGGCTTAAATTTATTAGCCACGTCCTCGAGTGATTCCGCAATGCAGACTTCACCGGTTGCTTTCCGTTGCCCGATGCCGGTTCCACGCAGCAAAATCTGTCCAACTGTGTGTACGCGGATCATATTGGTTGTTCCGGTAATCCCCACCGGAATTCCGGCCGTAATGACAACCAGATCACCGGTTTTTACCCACCCAGACTCCATAGCGCCCTCAATTGCATTGGACATCATTTCATCAGTGCTGGATGACTGCGGCACAAACACAGGCATGACTCCCCACAAAAGCAACATACGTCGCACGAACTTTTCTTTGGGAGTCACGGCAACAATAGCTGCCTGTGGTCGGTATTTCGAGACCATCCGGGCTGTATAGCCAGATTCGGTAGAGGTAATGATAGCCGCCGCCCCGAGTTCGCGAGCAACCTGAACGGTGGCATGACTGATGGCGTCTGTCGTCGTAATCATTGCGCTGGAATCGCTTCGCGACGGCATTACTTCACTATAGACCAATGCAGCTTCGGTCCGCTTGGCTAGAGTAGCCATCATAGTCACCGCTTCCACCGGATATTTTCCGGAAGCAGTCTCGCCGCTTAGCATGATAGCATCGGTTCCATCCATGATGGCGTTGGCCACATCCGTTGCTTCTGCGCGAGTCGGGCGGGGATTTGTCATCATCGATTCCAACATCTGCGTAGCGGTAATAACGGGTTTACCCACTTCATTGCAGCGCCTGATCAGCATTTTCTGAACAATAGGCACATCCTCGGTCGGAATTTCGACTCCCAGATCGCCTCGAGCCACCATAACGCCATCCGCAACTTTTAATATTTCATCGATATTTTTTACGCCGGCGGCATTTTCGATCTTGGCGATGATATGACAGTCAGCGCCTTTTGCTTCCAAAACCCGGCGAATTGCCAAGACATCAGCGGTCTTTTGCACAAAAGAAGCAGCGATGAAATCAATACCCTGCTCGACGCCGAACAAAATATCCTTCACATCCTGTTCGGACAGGAACTGCAACCCCAGTTGCACTTCCGGCACGGCAACCCGTTTGAAATTACTGATTTCTCCCGTGTTTTCAACGGTTGTCAAAATGTCCGTCCCATCCACCTTGTCGATACGAAGACTGAGTAACCCATCGGCCAGCAAAATGATTTGCCCAGCAGCCACTTCTTGCGGCAAGCCTTTGTAATTTACCGTCACAATTTCTACCGTGCCAGGAACGTCACGTGTCGTGATCGTAAAAGAAGCCCCTGCCTGTAGTGTGACTTTCTTGTCCACAAAAGTCCCCATGCGGATTTCGGGGCCCTTTGTATCGAGCATGATAGCAACTGGAACTCCCACGGCAGCTGCCGCTTCACGGACTTGGTTCATCCGTTTTCCATGATCCTCATGGTTTCCATGTGAAAAATTGAACCGGGCGACATTCATCCCGGCCCGAAACATAGCCTCCAGCGTTCCCGGATTATCGGTGCTCGGCCCTACAGTACAAACGATTTTTGTTCTTTTCATTGGGCGCCTCCTGTTTCACTTAAAATTTCACGTGCTTCTTCCGCCTCGGATTCGAGGGCCATCACTTCGAACAAACCATCACCCAGCATGGAAATCCCCGCTGGACGAATATCAGCCATCAACCCTTCACTCTCGAGCAGACCCTTCAGCATGTCTGCCTGCGCCCGGTTTGCTGCAATATGAATGACTGTCCACATGTCGCGTCCTCCGGTTACAGCTTAATTTGGTACTTGCTCAGTTTCTGATAAAAGCCGGAGCGGTGGATTCCCAGGATTTTTGCCGCTTGGCTTCTATTTCCACCAGCCGTCTCCAGTGCTTTATATATAGCTTGTTTCTCTGCATCCTCCATTATTCCTGCAAGCTCCTGTGTCTTTTCACGATTCGCATTTTCCGTTTTAGTGGCGGATCGCCTAACAGTTGGCGGCAGATGTTCCGGCAGGATATCTCCCACTTCGTCCATCAAATTTACCGAGCGTTCCAGCACATTCTCCAGCTCGCGGACATTGCCCGGCCATTCATACTCCGCCAACAACACCATAGCTTCTTTGGAAATGCCATCCACATCAAACTGCAATCCCCGGTTTATTTTGCGTAGCAATGCCTCGCACAATTCCGGCAAATCCTCCCGGCGTTCCCGCAACGGCGGGATATGCAACGCGATAATGTTCAGCCGGTAATAAAGATCCTGCCGGAAAGTTCCCTGACTCATCATGGCTTCCAAATCCTGATTGGTTGCCGCAATCACCCGGACATCGACTGCACTCGTTTTGGTGCCGCCAACCCGCTCGATTTCGCGTTCTTGCAGTACTCGCAACAATTTCGACTGCATCGGCATCGACATATCGCCAATTTCATCAAGGAAAATCGTACCCCCGTTGGCCAATTCGAACTTGCCTGGTTTTCCGCCTTTTCTCGCGCCGGTAAAAGCCCCATCTTCATAACCAAACAGTTCTGCCTCCAAAAGGTTCTCCGGAATGGCGGCGCAATTGATCTTAATGAACGGTCCGTGTTGACGGCCGCTGGCATAGTGGATGGCTTGGGCGAACAGTTCTTTGCCGGTGCCGCTTTCTCCGGTAATCAACACAGTGGATTTCCCTTTAGCAGCGCGCAATGCGATCATTTTGAGCCACTGAATCTTTTCCCCAGACCCGATGATACTCTCAATTGTATATTTGCCGCCTTGAACCTTTTGCAGTTCTTCTTTGTAATACTCCAGTTCCAACTGCAAAGACGTCAGTTTGCGCGCGAGAACTCGAAGATCCTTCACATCGCGGAAAACCATCTTGCCAACAGCGCCCGTCACTTCACCATCCTTTACAATTGGAATTCGCGTCACCACAGTATTGTGTTCGCCGATTTTCTGCATATCGCAAATCTCCGGTTTGCCTGTCTGGGCCACGATATGCATGCGGGTATTCTCAATTACATCGGTGATATGTTTACCAATCGCTTTTTGCGGGTCAGTGTGTAAAAACTCGCCATATGCCTCATTCATCATGACAATATAGCCGTTCTTATCTACGACAACAATACAGTCAAATATACTGTTGACGATCGAGTCCAGCGTACTTTTCAAATTTTTGACTTCTTCCAGTTCAGACGCCACTTTCTGCAATTCGGTCACGTCTTGAAAAATAGCTACCGCTCCAACTATCTTATTGTTCTTTATGATCGGCGAACGTTTGGTGATGATTTGCGAGGTGCCAAACTGAACTTTAAGATTCATTTGTAGCGCGCCCGTTTCCAACACACTCATAAGTCCAGGAGAATTTGGTATTACATCGTTAACAGAACGTCCGATAACTTTTTCGGCCTTCATTCCGGTAATCGCCTGCGCCGCTGGATTAAAGATTGTCACAATCCCTGCTGCATTGATCGCCATAACGCCATTACTGGCGGAATTGAGCACCGCTTCGAATTCTTCGGCCATTGAAACCGATTTTTCCGAAAGATACCGCACTAGGTCAGTACGCGTTACAAAGCCAATCGGTCGATTGTGGGAATTTACAACCGGAAATCGGCCATATTTGAAGATCAAATTGTTTTGTTGCAAGTCTTGAACCATCATCGTATCTTTTAAGCAGACAACATTCGAGGTCATCACATTACAAACCCGTTGAGCTGAAATATCATTCTGTTGCGCAACGGATTGGATCAGATGGGTTTTGGTCAAGAGGCCGATTACCATTCCATCGTCATCGACTACCGGCGCTCCGTCAATATTATTTTCACAAAAAATCCGGGCGGCATCTGATAGAAAAACTCCGGCGTTCAAAGTGATCAGCTTTTTACTCATCAAATCACGGACCTTCATCTGAACCCTCCCTCGTTGTACTTATCCCTCAACACAACATTGTCCATCCCCATAGACATCTTTTGTTTATTGTAGCATAAAACAACAGACTCCGCATTTATACGAAGTCTGTTGTTTTATGCGAAGCTGCGCCGCAAAGCTTTCCTAGATGGTGCATGCTCCATCAATACTTAAAACTGCGCCATTGATAAACTTGGCGTCATCCGATGCAAGAAAAGCAAAAGCCGCAGCCACTTCTTCAGGCTCGCCCAATCGACCCGCCGGAATCTTGACAATGATTTTTTCCTGCAGAACTTCCGCCGGAATCTTACGTACCATATCCGTTCCAATAAAACCCGGCGCCACACAGTTAAACCGCAGTCCATTTTTCGCCATTTCTTTGGCCCAAGACTTGGTCATGCCAATAACGCCCCATTTACTCGCCGCATAGTTTGTCTGTCCAATATTCCCATAGATACCGACAATAGACGACGTAGTCAGTACCACTCCAGATTTATTTTCCAGCATGTTGGGCAGCACTGCAGACGTACAGTTGAACACCCCTGTGAGATTGACGGAAATAACAGCATCCCATGCATCTTTAGTCATTTTTTTCATCATGGCATCTTTAGTGATTCCTGCATTATTTATGAGGACATCTACCCTGCCGAAAACTTCAATCGTTTTTTTCACCATTGCAGCAACGCTGTCGCTACTGGTTACGTCCGTTTGAACGTAAATTGCCTTGCGCCCTTTTGCTTCAACCTCCCCCACCGTGCCTGAGCCATCCGCAAAATCCGCGACAACGATGTCGGCGCCTTCCTCGGCAAACCTCAATGCTGTTGCTTTACCGATGCCGCCGGCCGCTCCGGTAATAATGACTACTTTGTCGTTCAACCCTCGCATGCTTGTATCCCCCTTTTTTTACATTTTTTCTATGACTGTTCCTATGGCCGGCCCCCCGCCGACGCACAGGGAAGCAAGTCCGAAGCGAACATCACGTCTTTGCATCTCATAAATCAGGGATACGATGATCCGGGCCGCCGTACACCCGACAGGATGCCCCAGACCGATTCCCGATCCGTTGGCATTAACCTGGTCCATTCTCAGCTTTAGCTCACGATTCACAGCCAGAAACTGTGCGGCAAAAGCCTCATTGATTTCATAATATCCAATGTCAGTGGCCATCAATCCTGCAAGTACAATGGCCTTGGGAACTGCAAAGGCAGGCCCGATTCCCATGATTTCGGGCGCTACACCAAAATTGGCAGTTGCGCGCAACTTTGCCAGGGGTTTTATCCCCAACTCTTTTCCTTTTTCCGCAGACACCAACACCAGGGCAGCCGCGCCGTCATTAACCCCGGACGCATTGCCTGCAGTAACCGTGCCATCCTTTTTAAAAGCCGGTTTCATAGCAGAAAGTTTTTCCAACGTAATATCGCTGCGAGGATGCTCATCGGTATCTACCGTCACCGGCCCCTTACGGGTTTCAATTGTTACCGGCGCGATCTCCGCCTGAAATATTCCAGACTGAATCGCTTTTATCGCTCGTTGATGACTTAACAATGCCAATTCATCCTGTTCCTGCCGGGTAATATTGTATTTTTGCGCCAGGTTTTCCGCCGTATTCCCCATATGATACCCTATCATGGCGCAAACCAGGCCATCATGCAGCATGCTGTCAAGAATCTCACCATTCCCCATTCGATATCCTTCACGCGCACCTTTTAAAAGATAGGGCGCCTGACTCATGCTTTCAATCCCAACCGCAACCGCAACATCAGTTTTACCGAGCATAATGGACTGGCTGGCAATTTCAAAAGCTTTCATTCCGGACCCGCATTGCTGATCAATCGTGCAGGCATATCCTTCCACCGGCATGCTGCACTTCAGTTGAACTTGCCGCCCCGGATTTCCTTTGGCGCCCGCCTTATAAATTTGACCGCAGGCAACCTCTTGAACCTGCGTGGCAGAAATTCCCGCCTGCGCAAGAGCCGATTTTACCGCTGTCACACCCAGATCGACAGCGCTCACATCTTTCAAATTTCCGAGAAAATCACCGATGGGCGTTCTTTTTGCGCCAACAATCCAAACTTCTTTTA
>DATMYT010000682.1:0-6572 GCA_035560855.1 Negativicutes bacterium
GTTTTATAACACGCCGATTATTTTGCTTTAAAACGGTGAGTTGGTCTTCCGACGGCAACATAATCCAACAACATTTGTAATCTGCCCTGCGTTACCAGATATTCTAGGTAACGACGTGCTGTCACTCTCGATACGCCTGTACCAGCAGCCACCTCGTCGGCGGAAAGAGCATCAGGATGAGTCAACATAAAATCAACAATGGAATTCATTGTTTGAACATGTAGATTTTTTGGAGTATCTTGTTGCGATTCGGCTTTGACCGAGAGCATTGCATCCAGATCAGTCTGACTTAAAGACGATTTATGGCTGAGTTTTTTGCGGAATTCAAGGTATGATTCCAAAGAGGCCCGATATCGTTCAAATTTAAAAGGCTTTACGATATAGTCGATAACGCCTTGACGCATGATACGGGCGACCGTGTCTGTGTCTCCGGCCGCCGTGACCATGATTACATCAACAGGAATTTCGCTTTTTCGCAGCAAAGACAATACACTGATACCATCTACTTCGGGCATATACACATCCAGAATGAGCAGATCGGGTTTTTCTTTTTCCAATAGCAGAAGAGCGTCACGCCCATTGCGTGCGGTTCCGGCAACAACAAAACCCGGTACGGCTTCCGTGAATTTTTTGTTTATATCGGCAACCATCGGGTCGTCTTCTACAATTAATACACGAAAATTTCTCATGTTGGCTCCTCTTGCTTGTCACTTAACGGAATTGTCACGATGAACTCAACTCCGGCTTGGGGTAGGTTGTTGAAATGGATGCTGCCGCCCAGATCTCGCAATTTTACCGCTACCAACGCCAAACCGTAGCCGCGTGCTCCGTGCTTTGTCGTGACCCCGCGTTCATAAATGCGTTCACCCAGTTCAGGGCTGATTCCCGGCCCGGAATTAAATACCTTGATTATCACTTCAGTTCCGGTGTCGTAGACGCCCACACTAATTCTTCTGTCCAGAAGAGGTGCGACTGCATCCATAGCATTTTCGATCAGGTTGCCGAGAATTAGCACCATATCTCCGCCCGTGCAGGGTAGTTGCGCATGATCAAGGGCACTTAATGGGTCAATCTGATAATCGATTCCAAGCTCGCGGGCTCGGCTGCTTTTTCCTACAAGTAGTGCAAAGGTCACTGGGTCCTGAATTCTGGTTTGCAGTCGATCAAAGATTTCCTGTACCAGGCCGTTGCTGTCAGTAATAAAGTCAACGGCTTCCTCGTTGCGCCCCAGTTGAATCAATCCGGCAATAGCATGTAGTTTGTTCTTGTATTCATGGGATTGGGCCCTAAGGCCATCAATAAAACGGTGTACGCCACTGAGTTCTTCAGCGAGACGGCAGGCTTCCGTACGGTCACGGAAGGTGATGACGGCGCCGATGTCTTCGCCTTCGAGTCTGACTGGCACACTATGCGCCAAAATCGTAATGCCGTTTACCAGATACTCGCGATTGTAGAGAGCTGAGGGCACCGTCACCGGCGCATCCTCTTCATCGAAAGGTATCATTTCGGCAATCGGTTTACCGATGGATTCTTCTGGTTGAATCCCGAGAATTACACCGGCTTCACTATTCATCAGCCGTACGATTCCACCGGCATCGACAGTGACCACGCCTTCCTTGATTGCTTCGAGCGTGGCAACATGCTCCTGCAGCAGTCGCGCAATTTCGTAGGGCTCCAGACCGAAGATCGCTTTTTTTACATTGCGGGCCAGCCATACTGCGCCAAGCAACCCGCACAACAGCGCTGCCAGTAAAACAAAGACAAACTCTTTCACTTCGTTGAAAGCCTTCTGGTACATTTCTGAAAGATAAAAACCAACTGAAATTAATCCTATCTGTACATGACTTGAAGGGCTCCATACCGGAACATTGGCTCTTAATGAAGGTTCCAAACTTCCTCTGCCGACATACAGATACTCCTGGCCATGTAATACCGGTTCCCGATACAAATCGGCCATCGGTGTTCCGACTTTTTCAGGAAGAGTATGCGACAAACGGATTTGATCCATATTGGCGATTACGATAAAAGCTGCGCCGGTAATCTGGCGCCAGCGTTCAGCATAGGGCTGCAAAACCGCCGAGGGATATTCCGCTGTTATTGCTGCCTGAACAACTGGGTCCTGAGCGACCAAACGGCCGATATCCATAGCTCGGGTGCCAACCTCGTCCTCCACCTGGCGTATCACATTGTGAACTACCAAAGAACCGACAAGAATCAGAACCAGAACTATCAATCCGGCCGCCAGAAGCATAATTTTATATTGTAAAGGCATTCGATGCTTTCCCTGAATGCTGGCCACTGCCACACCTCCGCTTATCAAGCTTTTCTATGCGCAGTGACAAGATTCCTGCAGTTAACTTACAAGGGCCTGCGAATAGCGTCGATGATTGTGCCGTCGCGGTATTCCACCAACCCGACGATTTCGTCGCTAAGAGGGATTGAGTCCGGTTCACCCGCCAGATTAACGGCCAGTTGCCGTAGTTCTTCGATCTCCATTATGGGTACACCGGAATTTCTGAGATTGTCCTTTAGATCCTGCCGGAGCGGGTTGACGGCCACGCCGCGTTCAGTTACTACTACATCCACTGATTCACCCGGCGTTACAACCGTATTGACTTTTTTCAGCACCATTGGCAAACGTCCACGTAGCAAAGGAGCTACTACAATGGCAAGCGAAGCTCCGGCTGCTGCATCGGAGTGTCCGCCAGAGGCACCCATGATAACGCCGTTGGAGTCCGTTATCACATTGACGTTGAAGTCTACGTCAACCTCAGTTGCGCTCAAGATGACAACATCCAACATATTGACAATCGGTCCACGATTGTGCGGATTTGCATAATAAGAGGCCGACATCTCCAGATGGTTTGGATTGCGTTTGATCGACTGGATGGAGGGTTGGTCAAAATCCTGCACATCAAACAGACACTTAAACAATCCTTCCTCCAGCATATCCACAAAGGGAGTAGTGATTCCACCCACACCGAAGCTGCCGGTTATTTTTTGCGCGAGCATTTTTTCCCGGATGAATCGGGCTGCTGCCAGAGAAGCTCCGCCGCTGCCCAATTGAAAGGAAAAGTCTTGCTTAAAATAGCCTGAGTACTCAATGACGGAAGAGGCATACTGGGCAATCAACAGTTCGCGGGGATCGCTGCTAATCCGTAGCGCGCCCGAAGCGATTCCCTTCGGATCGCCAATGCTGTCGACGACGACAATGAAATCAACATCAGTTTGAGGAATACTGATAGGGAACAGAGGATGAGGAACCAGATTATCGGTAATCGCCACCACTTTTTCTGCAAAAGCAGCATCGATCATTGCATAACCCATGGAGCCGCATGCTGACTTGCCTTCAACACCGTTTATGTTACCGTAACAGTCGCAGGCAGGTGCGCCGAGAAATGCCACGTCAATATGCAGATCGCCGCATTCAATGGCCCGGGCTCTGCCGCCATGAGAACGGATTAGTACCGGTTTGGCAAGCTTCCCGCTGGTCAGCAGTTTCCCCAGTTTTCCTCGAGCGCCGCTGGTCTCGATCGCAGTAATAGTGCCATTCTCAATCAAGGGAATAATTGCATCGTTGACGTCGTTCAAAGAGCTGGGCGCCAGTGTCAGTCCCTTGATCCCTTTACGGGCAATGGCTTCCAACACGGTATTGAGGATAAAGTCACCATTGCGAAAATGATGATGAAAAGAAATCGTCATTCCATCCTGCAACCCACAGGCATCAATTGCTGCGTCGATGCTCTTGACGCGTTTGTCGGAATGGGGCATATCGGCGCAAAGTCGAGGGCCGGCGCGGCGGTTATCCGGTTTCAGCGCGAATGCTCCGCCAAATGGAGTTAACGAAGCGTACCCAGGCAAAGATTGTGGTATTTCACGTCCAATAGAATTAATCATGATTCAACCCTCCCAGCGCCGGCTCCCACTGCGTCCGCATAAGCCAAGGTTCGTTCGGCCCTTGCCACGATCGGCAAGTCGATCATCTTTCCGTTCAGAGAGATTACGCCGGATTTTCGTGCCAGTGCTTCTTCATAGGCTACCAAAACCTTTTTGGCATGGTCGATTTCCTTGGCCGTAGGCGTAAAAATATCATGCACCATTTGGATCTGACGGGGGTTTACAACGGATTTTCCGTCAAATCCCATTTCTTTAATCGCAGTTGCTTCATTGATGAACCCTTCCGTATCGTTGACATCGGAAAAAACCGTGTCAATAGCGTTGATACCGGCAGCTCGGGCGGCCAGAAGAATTTCGGACCGAGCCACGAACAATTCCCTGCCATGCTTGCTACGGCTGGTATGCAAGTCGGCGACAAAGTCTTCGCCGCCAATGGCCAGGGCTACCATTCTTGGACTGGCTGATGCAATTTCATACGCTTTCAATAAGCCTTTGGCTGTTTCCACCGCAGCCATCATCATAATGCTGCCGGGAGCAAACTTATAACGGTTTTCCGCTTCGGTGATAATGGCATCAACCGTCTGGATTTCCACTGCCGATTCGGTCATTGGCAACCGAATCAGATTAGGCTTGGCGGCCAATATTTTCGCGAGGTCAGGCCGACCAAACGGGGTCCTGATATGGTTGATGCGGATAGCAATTTCCGAAGGATATTTAATATTGCTGATCGCCTGAAAAACGAGTTCTCTGGCGGAATCTTTCTCATTTATTGATACCGAATCTTCCAAATCGAAAATTAGCGCATCAGCGCCATAGATGCCGGCATTCTGCAACATGCCCGGATTATTTCCCGGCACAAACATCATACTTCTACGAAGCTTCACCGTGTCATCACCTCTTCTTCGGACACTGCCCTCAGGATCGCTACATTAAGTCTGGCCTTGATGGTGCAGTCAAGGGCGCCTTTATCATTTGCATGAATGATGATGTCTTCAATACCGTTTTCCTTGACTCCGGCTTCGATTGCGGCCTTGATTTGCCGACCATACTGTTTTAATACCGGACTGACTATTGTTACATTACAACCACTTCCCGGTTCAGCCGGTGAAACACTGATCATGATGTCATTCGATTCAACCGTGCCGGCCTGTGCCGCTCTTAACAATTTTGCAGACAAGACTTCACCCTCCCCCTAAATCAGATTTCCTTAATTATACGACAAAAAGGGGGGGCGATGCAGCAAAACCCCTTTTTGTCGTATATCTAAAAGCTTATATTATCAAAAGACTAAATGCGAATTAACCCTAAGGCAATAGCGGTAATCAACCATACTACCGAAATCCCGATTGCGGGCAATAAAGCGTATTTTTGCAGATCACCGAACTCAACTTTGTTCAAGCCAACCAGGAGGTAAGTGGACGGTACCAGAGGACTGAGAAGATGCGCACCTTGGCCGATCAGTGCGGCGCGTCCCATTTCTTCGGGCGAAATTCCATAGGCGGCGGCCGCCTTGGCAAGTACCGGCAGTACACCGAAATAGTACGCATCATTCGTCAGGAAGAACACGCCAGGCAAACTTAGTCCAGCGGAAATCAAAGACATGTGGGGTCCCATGGAAGGAGGAATAGAAGCAATCAATGATAGTGCCATCGCATCCACCATTTTGCTGCCTGCCATGATGCCCATGAAAATACCGGCGGCAAACACCATCGCAACGACTGGCATCGCATTGGCGCCATTGGCTACGATGCGGGCTTGCTGTTCTTTCAGCGTGGGATAGTTGATCATCAGAGCAAAGGCTAAACCGACCATAAAGAGAATATTTAGCGGTAAAACTCCAGACATCAACGCGACCATCAAAAGTACGGTGAGGCCCAAATTAACCCAGAAACGATCAGGACGTTGCAATTTTTCCGCGTCCGGATCTTCCGAAACTTGGACTTTCGAAATAACGGTTGAATGGTCGAGAGTCAGAACTCCTAAACGAGCCCGTTCTTTCAAGCCCCAACGATACGCGATAAAACACACCCAGAGGGCGCCAACCGCCATACAAGGAATCAGCGGTGTGAATACATCAGCCGAATCGACTTTCAATGCCGCCAACACGCGACCGGTCGGACCGCCCCAAGGAATAATGTTCATAACACTATTCATCATGACCGCCACAGAGGGTAGAATCAAGGGATCCATGCCGATGCGCTGATGAACCGCCAGCATGGCCGAGCATGTTACCATGTAAGTCGTTGATCCGTCGCCATCCAGCGAGATAATCGCCGCCAGAACCGCCGTACCAACGGCAACTTTCAGCGGGTCGCCATGTACGGCTGCCAAGATTTTTCTGATCAATGGTTCAAATAAACCTGCATCGATCATAACGCCGAAATAGAGAATTGCAAAACAAATCATAATACCCGTAGGAGCTACTTGTTTGACCCCGTCCAGGGCCCATTTGCCGATGACTGAGAATTTGGCTACCCCGGCAAACCCCATTCCCACTGCGAAAAGAAGCGGGATCAAGATCAGTGCAGTCATTGCAGACATTCGTTTGGACATGATTAGGTACATGAACAAAACTACCATCAGGAAACCTAAGATTGCTAACGTTGGCATTAAACTACTCCCCCTCTGTACAAAATTTCCCCACATTATGATTGCGCAACAATCATAATGTAGTT
>DATMYT010000683.1:0-2232 GCA_035560855.1 Negativicutes bacterium
ACATTGTCCATTGGCGGCGTTCAGATTGTTGAGGCGGGTCTGGGTGCAAAATTTGATGAGAAAGATCTTCGATCGGTCATGTCGGAACGGGAAATCAAAGTGGTCATTAACCTGGGCGTTGGGACTGCATCTACGACTATATATACCTGCGACATGTCGTATGAATATATCAAAATAAATGGAGAATATACGACATGAGCGAGGCGGCTGAACTCCAGAACTGGAAAGGACGGACGGTGGTAGTCAAATACGGCGGTAACGCCATGCTGGATGCGACGCTTAAGCAGGCTGTCGCCCAGGATATTGCCGACCTTTGTCGCACTGGCGTCAGAATGGTCATCGTGCATGGGGGCGGACCGGAAATCACTGGTCTTCTCAAGGCGATGAACAAAAAATCCGAGTTTGTCGCTGGACTACGGGTGACGGATGCGGAAACAGCGGCGCTTGCGGAGATGGCACTGGTGGGAAAGACTAACCCCGAACTGGTAAACTATATTAATCGCGCCGGTGTACGAGCTGTAGGATTGAATGGAAAAGATGCCAATCTGTTTGAGATTCGCAAGCATCTTGCTACTGTATACGAGAATGGAGTTGCAAAGCAGGTAGATATCGGTTTCGTAGGCGAGGTGGCAGCTGTCAGACCGGACCTATTGAATACGCTACTTGATGCGGGGTATGTGCCGGTGATTGCACCGATTGGGGCAGATGCCGCGGGGCAAACTTACAATATCAACGCCGATACGGCGGCGGCGGCGGTGGCGGCAGAACTTCAGGCGGATGTGTTTTTATTGCTCACAGACGTGGAAGGGGTTTTTCGCGACTATTGCGATAAGAGCAGTCTGATTCGTGAGTTGCCGTTTGATGAAGCGACAGAAATGATCAAAACCGGAGTTGTGGACGGTGGGATGATTCCCAAAGTTCAGGCCTGCATGGGAGCGTTGGAGAAAGGCGCCCAGATGGCTCGGGTGGTCGATGGACGCCGCCTTCACTGTATTGTGGAGTCGCTAATGCCTGGGAATGTTGCAGGAACGGCGGTAATAAAGCCAAAGGCGGTGAATGAACGTGGATAAGCAACGGGTAATTGAACAGGATAAAAAATACTTCATGCCGGTTTTTAGTCGATATTCGTTGGTACTTTCGCATGGAGAAGGCCCGTATGTTTTTGATACTGACGGGAAGAAATATATCGACTTTTTGGCGGGCATCGCTGTCAATGTGTTAGGACATGCGCACCCGGCCCTGGTCAAGGCGGTCTGCGAGCAGGCTGGACGGTTGATTCACTGCTCCAACTTGTATTATACTGAACCACAGGTTCTTTTGATTGAAAAAATTGCCCAGCTTTCTGGATTGGATAAGATCTTTATTTCCAACAGCGGCGCTGAAGCTAACGAAGGTGCGATGAAACTAGCGCGTAAATACGGCAAGCTGACAAGTCCCGACAAGTTTGAAATAGTAACCGCCGAGCATTCCTTCCACGGACGGACGCTGGCAACGCTTACTGCTACGGGGCAGCCGAAGTATCAGGAAGGCTATGAGCCGCTGCCTGGAGGATTCCGATATGTGCCGTTCAATGACAAAAAAGCGTTGGCGGCTGTTGTATCAGATAAAACCTGTGCCATAATGATCGAACCAATTCAAGGAGAGGGGGGCATCCATGTTCCGCTGGACGGATATCTGCAATATGCACGAGAATTGTGTGATAAACATGGTGCTTTGCTGATTTTTGACGAGATTCAGAGTGGAATGGGTCGAACAGGCACGTTTCTCGCTTGTCAGGGTTATGGAGTTAAGCCTGACATTGTAACCCTTGCCAAAGGCTTAGCCGGCGGTGTGCCGATCGGTGCGTTTATGGCAACAGACAAGGTAGCGGCGGCATTTTCGCCCGGCGACCATGGCTCGACCTTCGGCGGTAATCCCCTCGCTTGCGCAGCGGCCTTGGCGGTTCTTGAAGTCATTGAAAAAGAAAAACTGATGGCCAACTCCGTAGCAATGGGTGCCTATCTGAAGAATAAGCTGGAAGGTCTGAAGCAAAAATATCCTGCGCTGATCAAGGATGTCCGCGGCAAAGGCTTAATGATGGGGGCCGAACTTACCAGACCCGGTCGCGAAGTCGTCGACCGTTGCATGATGCAGGGCGCCATTATTAATTGCACAGCCGGCAACGTGCTGCGTTTTGTTCCGCCGCTGGATATTAAGCCGGAGCATGTAGATGAAGTTATCACGGTATTGGAT
>DATMYT010000684.1:0-12590 GCA_035560855.1 Negativicutes bacterium
TATATAGACCCCCCGTGAGGGGGGGTAAGGCGGGAAACAATGGAAAACAAAACCGTTGCCCAAAACATCGTCGTAATTGGTGGCGTAGCAGCCGGTCTAAAAGCTGCCGCTAAAGTTCGCCGGGACGATCCTCATGCAAAAATCACCGTTATTGAACGGGGCGAAATTATTTCCTATGGTGCCTGCGGCATGCCTTATGTCGTTTCCAAAGAAATAGAATCTATTGATCATTTGATGATGAGCTCCACTGGCGCGGTGAGAAACGCCGAGTATTTTAAAACAACAAAAAATGTGGATGTGTTGACGCGAACCGAAGCCCTGCGAATAGATCGGACGACAAAAAAAGTTCGGGTAAAGACTCTGGGCACAGGGGAAGAAACTGATATTCCCTATGATAAACTGGTTATTGCAACCGGTTCTATCCCGGTGCGGATTCCATTTCCGGGCGTGGATCTCGGTAATGTTTTCCCGATGTGGCATCCCTATGATGCCCGCGACATTCGCAAACTGTTGGAAGCAGGACAGGTAAAAAACGCAGTTATCATCGGAGCCGGATTAGTAGGCATCGAGATGGCTGAAGCCTTTCATCGTTGGGGAGTTCATGTTTCCATCGTCGAGATGAAGGAACATGTGTTTCCAGCATTTTTGGACGCTGAGGTTGCACTGGCTGTTGAGAAGTATGCGAAAGCAAAAGGAATCGAAATACGGACGCAGGAGAAGGTGCAGCGGTTTGAAGGAAACGGCGTTGTGCAGTCGGTGGTAACGGACAAGGGTGTCCTGCCTGCCGACGTGATCATTCTGGCGGTTGGGGTCGTACCAACTGTCAAGTTGGCGAAGGAAGCAGGACTGCTGATCGGAAGCACAGGAGCCATTGCCGTCGATGAATATATGCGGACCAGCGATCCTGACATTTATGCGGGCGGCGATTGCGTGGAGAATACACATATGGTGACGGGGAAGAAAGCGTTTGTCGCGCTCGGATCCATCGCCAACAAACACGGGCGGGTCATCGGCGAAAATATCTGCGGTGCGGCTGTGAAATTTCGGGGAATTCTCGGTACCGTCGTGGTTCGGCTGATTGATTTGAATATCGGCAAGACCGGACTGACGGAACGGGAAGCTGCGGAAGCTGGGTATGAAGTCGTAACCACTATGACGACCGGTCCGGATCGGGCTCACTATATGCCTACGGCCAAACTTATTTCCATCAAGCTGATTGCTGATGCGCGGACTCGCAAGGTACTCGGTATTCAAGCATTTGGTGAAGGTGAGGTGGCAAAACGCATTGATGTGGTAGCTTCAGTGCTGACCTTTGGCGGAACGATTGATGATCTGTTCGACATTGACCTTTCCTATGCGCCGCCGTTTAATAACCCCATTGATAACGCGGCGGTGGCCGCCAATACATTAATGAACAAGATAGCTGGTAATTTAAAGGGGATTTCATCATGATTTCGGGAAATTCATGATAACATAATAAAATGATATGAAGCAGGGGGAAGGAAAACCATGAGACGTAGAGAATTTATAAAAATAACAGCCGTTAGTTCGATGGCGCTCATGGGACTACCTGGTTGTGGTGTCAACAAATCAAGCGCTGACGTTGGTATTCCGAAAAATACTTCGGATGTGGCTACTGCAAAGCCTGTTCCTGCTAGTGCGACCTCCTCGATGGTCATCGCCAATGGAAATGATCCGGACGAGCTGATCGAACGGGGTCTTCAGGCGATGGGCGGGATTGGTCGTTTCGTAAAACAGGGACAGAACGTAGTGATCAAACCAAACTTCAGTGTGCCGCGGACGCCGGATCAAGCAGCAACAACAAATCCGGTCATGGTGGCGGCTCTCGTGAAGCGTTGCTTGGGCGCCGGAGCAAAATCGGTAAAAGTCATCGATAATCCGTTCACCAACGCTCAGATGTGTCTGGAGAATTCAGGGATTCGTCGTGCCGTGGAAGCTGTGGGCGGCAAAGTATATGCGACAAATAAACTGTCCAGTGAATTTTACTCTGAGGTGAACGCTGGCGGTTCTATTTTGCAGTCGATCCAATATTCCAAAGACGTGCTGGAAGCCGACACTTTCATCAGCTTTCCCATCCTCAAACATCATAATGGAACTGGGCTGACGATGGGGCTGAAAAATATGATGGGATTGGTCTGGGACCGGGGATTTTTTCACCGTACCGACCTAAACCGGGCGATTGCGGAATTGAATGCATTCAAAAAACCTCACTTGGTGATTATGGATGCCATCAAAGGAATCACAACTCACGGGCCGATAGGTCCGGGAACTATTCGGGAATATAATCAGGTAGTTTTCTGCACGGATCCGGTGGCAATCGACGCATACGGCGCAGAGTTGTTTGGACTGAAGGCGACAGATATTAGCCATATCGCTATCGCAGCCGAACTGGGCGTTGGTATGATCGATTGGAAAAAACTGAATCCGGTGCGTGTATAAATATCAGCGACTGATGAAGGAGATTTTAGCATAGAAATAGTGGGCCTATGGGTTGGATTGTTGGTTTTGGTGATTGTTTCCGTCATGTTGTTTCGAATCAGGTCGGCGGAGAAGGCGATTTTGTTTTGGCCTCAAGTCAGGGCTCATGTAGTACCGGAATCCATCGTTTTTCAACAGGCGGGGTGGCCATCTGTAGGCAACAGGAAGAGTTTGCGCATTTCGTCCATAATGTTTGAATATGAAATAAAAGGCTGTACGTACAGAAGCCGCAATTTGTTACCGGTAAACTGGACCATCCGTGAATCGGAGAGGGAACGGGTGCAACGGGAACTGGAGACTTTTGCGGTTGTTTTTTGTAATCCTACAGATTCCGCCGAGGCGTTCCTGGATATACCGGACCGCTGGCAACGGGGGAGCATAAGCTGGATTACCGTGGGGCTGATCGCGGCAGTATTGGGTTCAGGGCTGTTGGCACTGATGCTGCTCAAGAAATATGCCTAACGTTGATTGGATATAGGTTATCCATCATTATTCCCTACAGGGAAACGGGAGGTTTTTTCATGTTGGAACAGTTCGGGGCCATTGCAATTTTGGCCGGAGTAGCATTTATCTTTCCTTTTATTCCACTCATCGCATCGGCAATCATTAATATCAGGAAACCGAGCAAGGAGAAACTACTGGCCTATGAGTGCGGCGTGGACCCAATCGGCCGTTCCTGGATCCAGTTCAAAACCAGCTATTTTCTCTATGCGTTGGCTTTTGTTGCTTTTGACGTGGAGACGGTGTTTTTGTACCCGTGGGCAATTGTATTTCGCAGTATGGAAGTCTCAGCCTTTATTGCTATGTTTGTTTTCATGGCGATACTGTTGCTGGGACTTTGGTATGCCTGGAAGAAGGGGGCTCTGGAATGGAAGTAACCACGGCAGAGAAACAGCTTTTGGCTGCACAGGACCCGCAGAGTCGTCTATCCGAATTGTTGGGGCCGGACAATGTGATCGTGACTTCAGTAGAGCAGGTGCTGGCTTGGGCGCAGGGACATTCCTTCTGGCCGTTGACATCCGGCTTGGCTTGTTGTGCGCTTGAAATGATGGCGTGCGGGGCTGGTCGCTATGATTTGGCCCGTTTTGGCTATGAAGTGTTCCGTCCCTCGCCGCGTCATGCAGATCTGTTGATTGTAGCAGGGACCCTGACTTGGAAAATGGCGCCACCATTGGTGCGTCTCTATGAACAAATGCCTGAATCAAAATGGGTGATTGCAATGGGGAGCTGCGCCATCGGCGGGGGCCCGTTTGTTGACTCGTATTCGGTGGTGCCGGGCGTTGACCAACTATTGCCGGTCGACGTATATATTCCCGGTTGCCCGCCCAGGCCGGAAGCCTTGATGCATGGTATGCTGACGCTGAAGGAAAAAGTGATGGCGGCTAAGAGACGGGGTGGCAAAAAATGAATGAAGAAATGATGGCAACCGGCGAACTGGTTTCCACGCCGGCCACGATAAAACAGGACATGCGCGAACTGCGGGATAATCCTGCCTATGGGTTTGACCGGTTGCTCGATGTAACTGCAGTGGACCGGGGAGAGACTTTTGAAATCGTTTATCGGCTCAACTCGCTAAAAACAGGGCGTGACCTCGTGGTCAAGGTGGCCCTTCCTATCGCATCGCCCAATTTGCCCAGCCTGGCGGATCTCTGGGAATCGGCGCTATTTGGCGAGCGGGAAGTTCAGGATATGTTTGGTATTGTTTTTGAAGGACATCCTGATCCACGACCTTTGTTGGCGCCAGAAGACGGATTCGGATTTTTCCCCCTGCGCAAAAGTTATGTGTTGCCCGGGCGTTCCGGACAGCCGAGCGGGAGGTGACGGCGAGAATGGCGCCGATGAAATTGGAACCTATAGGGGTAACACCCTCGGGAACTGAACGCTATTGCCTGAATCTGGGTCCGCAGCATCCGAGTACACACGGCGTATTGCGGGTGATGCTTGAACTGGATGGCGAAACGGTGGTACAGGCGACTCCGATGCTCGGTTATTTGCACCGGGGTATTGAGAAACTAGCGGAGGCCCGAACATATCCTCAGTTTATTCCGTATACCGACCGATTGGACTATGTTTCTTCCATGTGTAACAATCTGGCGTATTGCCAGAGCGTCGAAAAGCTCGTCGGTGTCGAAGTGCCGGAACGAGCTGAATATATTAGGGTCATGATGGCGGAGCTCAATCGCATTGCCAGCCATATGCTGTTCATTGGCGCGACGGCTCTTGATCTCGGCGGTATGACCGGTATGATGTACACTTTCCGTGATCGGGAATATATCCTTGATCTGTTTAATCTCGCGTCCGGTTCTCGCCTGACCTATTCGTACGTGCGAATTGGCGGCGTGATGAATGATATCTCGGTGGAATTTATTGACTTGTTGCGAAAGTTTCTGGCAGAGCTTCCTGGGATGATGACGGAATACGATAATCTGATCAATGGCAACGAGATCTTTCAGGCACGTCTGAAAGGGGTTGCTGTTGTTCCGGTCGAGCGCCTGGTATCACTTGGCGTAACCGGCCCTGTGCTGCGTGCAGCTGGCTTGAAGGATGATTTGCGGATCAAAAAGCCCTATGGAATTTATAATCGTTTTCAGTTTGAGATTCCGACAGGGACAGTCGGCGATAATTGGGAGCGTTATATGATGCGCGTATTGGAAATCAAAGAGAGTGCCAATATTATTGCACAGGCGTTGGAAGGATTGCCGGAAGGTCCGGTCATGGCCAAGATTCCCAAAGTGATCAAGCCTCCGGTCGGCGAAGTATATCATGCGAATGAGACGCCGCGGGGCGAACTGGGCTTCTATATTGTAAGCGACGGGACAACGAAACCTTATCGTTTGCATATTCGACGGCCGACTTTCTATAACTTGGGCAGTATTGATGCACTCTGCCGGGGCGTAAAAATTGCCGACGTGGCCGCAGTGCTGGCGGTCCTCGATCCCTGCATGGGTGAAGCCGATGCATAGGAAGGTGAATAATTAATGCAAGAGTCTGTAAGTATTTGGGCTGGACTAGGACATTCGTTGAACAAGGCTGTCCTGGATGCGACGGGAACAAGGTGGGCGGCGGAGTTTGTCCATACCCTCGCGGGTGTCGTCGGTATCTTGACGCTTATTTTGCTGTCGGCACTGATACTCGTTTACCTGGAGCGCAAGGTGTGCGCATGGATGCAGATGCGTCTTGGGCCGAACCGGCTGGGACCGTTTGGGATGTTCCAGACCATTGCCGACATTATTAAACTCATGACCAAAGAAGATATCCAGCCGACAATGGTTTCTACAGTCATGTGGGGAGTGGCGCCAATTCTGCTGTTTATGGTGGCGATGACTACCTATGCGGTAATCCCCTTTGACGCCGGAGTCATTTTGGCGGATCTGAACATCGGGATATTCTTTTTCTTCGCTGTAAGTTCGCAGGCCACATTGCCAATGTTGATGGCCGGCTGGGCTTCCAACAACAAATTCGCCATGATTGGCGGCATGCGTTCTGTGTCACAGATGATTTCGTATGAAATTCCCATGGTGTTTTCGGTTCTCGGAGTAGTGATGATTACCGGGTCAATGAAGATGAGCGACATCGTGAATGCCCAGGAAGGCTTATGGTTCATCGTGACTCAGCCGGTGGCGTTTGTGATATACGTGATTGCGGCAACGGCGGAGACAAATCGTACTCCGTTCGACTTAGTGGAAGCTGAGTCGGAGCTGGTTGCCGGTCCATTTACGGAATACAGCGGAATGCGCTGGGCCTATTTCTTTCTCGCCGAGTATGCTTTTATGGTCGGCGCTTCCTGTATTGCGGCGACTTTGTTTTTGGGCGGTTGGCAAGGACCTTGGTTACCAGGCTGGATTTGGTTTTTTATCAAAGTGTCCGCCATGATCTTTCTGTTTATGTGGTTCCGCTGGACATTCCCGCGGATTCGTGTTGATCAGTTGATGTCATTTGGCTGGAAAGTGCTGTTGCCTTTGGCTGTAGCCAATATTTTGGTCACTGGCATTGGTCTGTGGCTGTTTTTCCCGTTGAGCTAAAGAGGGGTGAAGAAATGTTTGGAATTGGCTTGATAAAAGGGCTGAGCGTCACGCTCAGACGCTGTTTTTCAAAACCGACCACGGTGGAATACCCGGAAGAACGGCTGCCGGTAGGACCGATGTTTCGTGGTGGAACCCTTGATCTGAATCTTGAAAAGTGCATTGCTTGCGGATTATGTGCGATGGCTTGCCCAAATTCCGCTATCGATTTGACAACGGAAAAATCGGAAAGCGGAAAGAAAGTTATGGTTCGCTATTTCCATCAGATTCCGGTTTGCATGTACTGCAATTATTGTATTGAAGCCTGTCCGACCCAGGCGATCCACTGGACACAGAACTATGAGATGAGTTCCCTGCGTCATGAAGATCTCATCATTGACTGCATGGCGGGAAAAGGAGGCGCTCACTGATGGGTGACGGCTTGATGCACACGCTGGCATTTTATTTTTTGGCTGGAATTACATTGGCGGCTGCAACCGGCGTTGTTTTCAAACGCAATCTGGTTCACAGCGCGTTTTTGTTGTCTGTGACTTTTCTCGGCGTGGCCGGGCTGTATATGACGCTGGAGGCGGAATTCCTCGCGGCGGTGCAGGCGCTGGTTTACAGCGGGGCTGTTGCAGTATTGGTCGTTATTGGCGTGATGTTGACGCATCGGGATGATATGTCGAAATCGAATCCGCCGAATAAGATGGTTGTCGCAGGGGCAGGCGCCGCTCTTGCCATCGTAGGCGTGCTTGTCTGGGCAGTGGTGGCGACCCCGTGGAAAACCGGCAGGGGGGCAGTGGTGAGCGTGGCCGATATCGGGCGACGTTTTCTGACCGATTTTGCGCCGCCGTTTGAAGCGGTTGCATTACTGCTGCTGGCGGCAGTAATCGGTGCCGTCGTTTTGTTTAAGGGAGGTAAGGTACAATCATGATCGGACTTTCCCATTATTTACTGGTTAGCGCCGCGTTATTTGGGTTGGGGCTGTTTGGCCTCCTTACCAAGCGAAACCTGATCGCGGTCCTGATGTCTATTGAATTGATGTTGAACTCGGTAAATATCAATCTGGTCGCTTTCTCAAGATATACAGCCGCAGATGCTTCGGCGGGGCAGGTATTTTCCCTGTTTATCATCGCCGTAGCTGCAGCCGAAGTGGCTGTGGGGCTGGCGCTGGCATACGCCATTTATCGCGGGCGTGGAACGGTGTCTGTCGATGAGATTGATTGGCTGAAATGGTAGGAAGAGGGGGTGACGAACATGTGGGCTGAATTTTCTCTGACCCATGCCTGGCTGATCCCATTGCTGCCGGCATTGGCATTTGTACTGATTTCGTTCTTTTTACTGAGCTCGCCTTGGCTGGCTTCCCGGCTGGCAATTGCGGCCATGGGCTCCTCCTTTATACTCGCTCTTGGCGCCGCTGCGGCGGTTTTGACACAAGGGATCACAGTCGAAGCGCCTTTTGTCATGAAAACCGTTTGGTTCTCCATGCCGGGGCTGTCGGTCGATATGGGGGTGCTGGTTGATCCGATTGCGGCCACGTTGTTGTTCGTAGTCACACTAATTACACTGTTGGTGCTGATATACTCCACCGGCTATATGGCGGGAGATCCTGGCTATTGTCGGTTCTTTGCTTTTATTTCGCTGTTTGCGGCTTCTATGCTGGGACTGGTCATCGCGACCAATTTCCTGCAGATGTTCGTATTCTGGGAACTGGTCGGATTGTGTTCCTATTTGTTGATTGGATTTTACTTCTTCAAGGTTTCAGCTCGCGAAGCTGGGAAAAAAGCTTTTATGACCACACGGATCGGCGACTTCGGGTTGCTTCTCGGCATCCTGCTGTTGCAGATCACGTTTCGGACCCTTGATTTTGCCGAACTGGCCGTGAAAGTTCCGGCTTATGTGGCGGAAAACGGCGCTGCATCATTAACGTTCATCGCCATCCTGATTTTCATCGGTCCGGTGGCGAAGTCCGGTCAGTTTCCACTGCATGTCTGGTTGCCGGATGCCATGGAAGGGCCAACGCCGGTTTCCGCGCTCATTCATGCGGCGACGATGGTCGTGGCGGGCGTATATTTGATCGCCCGTTCGTTTGCAATTTTCAGCGTATTGCCGGGCGCTTTGACGGTCATTGCCTGGCTCGGTGTTTTTACCGCCCTATTCGCGGCATTTATTGCGTTGACACAGCGGGAGATCAAACGCATCCTGGCATTCTCTACCATTAGTCAGCTCGGATTTATGATGCTGGCATTGGGAGTAGGCAGCCTGACCTCATCGATGTTTCATCTAATGACCCATGCGTTTTTCAAGGCGTTGTTATTCCTTGGCGCTGGTTCGGTCCTGCACGCGTTGCACGACCAGGCTGATATCTTCCAGATGGGCGGGTTGCGCAAGAGCATGCCGGCCACTTGCTTGATGATGGGAACGGCGGTGTTGGCTATTGCCGGGATTCCTCCTTTTGCCGGATTTTTTTCAAAGGATGAAATCCTGGTGGCGGCGGCGCACGTGTCCACGCCAATCTATCTGCTTGCGTCTCTGGCGGCATTCATGACCGCATTTTATATGGCGCGCCTGTTTATCCTTACGTTTCTGGGCAAACCAAATCCGCACAACCATCCGCATGAATCAGGTCTGGCAATGCTGGTTCCGATGGGGGTGCTGGCGGTGCTCAGCGTCGTTGGCGGCATTATTCCTTTTGCCATGGGTTTTGGCGAGTGGGTTCGGTTCGGGCCGGCTCATCATGCGGGAATCGACTGGGCTGTGGCAGGTGCTTCTACAGTGATATCCTTGCTGGGTTTTGCTTTGGCCTGGTATATTTATGGCGGAGGCCATACCCGATCCAACGATCTGACGATAAAAACGGGTGCATTGTATACATGGAGTTTTAACAAGTGCTACGTCGATGAAATATATCAATGGTTCAATCGTACCTTCGTCGGCGGGCTGGCCCGCCTGTCGTTCTGGATTGATATCCATGCTCTGGGCGCGGTGGTCGATAACGCTTGGCGTGGGACCGGCGCAGCCGGGTCGGAAATGCGCCGCCTGCAGACAGGACAGATGCAACAGTATGCTGCGGTCATGTTGTCGGCGACAGTAGTATTGGTAATTTTGCTGGCGGCCCTGACCGGGTCGCTCGTGAAAGGGGGGCAGATCTGATGAGTCTTCCGATTTTGTCCATGATTCTATTTGCTCCCATTGTGGGCGTTGCGGTTATCACGTGTCTGCCGCAGACAGCCGGACGGATGATCAAGATGGTGGCCGGGGGCGCCATGTGGGTTTGCTTTTTTCTGGCTTCGCTAATGTTCGTTAATTATGACTGGCGAGTGGGCGGCGTACAATTCATCGAACAGCTGGCTTGGCTACCTGATGCGGGCGCCAGTTACAGCCTCGGGGTGGATGGAATTTCCGCGCCACTGACACTGCTGATGTCGGTCGTCGGATTGTCCGGCATTTATTCCTCCTGGCGGATCGACAAGCGGATCAAGGAATATTTTATCCTGTTCCTGTTGTTAGTGGCAGGCGTCGCCGGCGCTTTTGTCGCACGGGATCTGCTGCTTTTCCTGTTATTCTATGAAGTGGTTGTTATTCCAATGTATATCCTAATCGTCGTCTGGGGTTCAACCAAACGGGTGACCAAGGAATACGCCGGTATGAAGCTGGTTGTGTACCTGTTGATCGGTTCAGGATTTATGTTGGCAGGGGTTTTCATGCTGTATGTTTTGGCCAATCCGGCGGGACAACGAACATTTGACATGACTGTGCTTTCACAGATCGGTCAGAGCGGCGTGATCCCCGCGCAGCAACAGATCATTTCCTTTTTCCTAATGATGCTTGGGTTTGCCACACTGGCATCCATGTGGCCGTTCCACTACTGGTCTCCGGACGGCCATGCCGGAGCTCCTACAGCCGTATCCATGGTACACGCCGGTTTGCTGAAAAAGCTTGGTGCGTATGGCCTGCTACGAGTAGGGCTACTGATGGTACCGGTTGGCTTCAAATTCTGGGCGCCCATGATGGCGGCGTTCGGTATGATGAGCGTGATCTATGCCGCTTTCATCTGTCTGACACAATCAGACATGAAGTATATGGTCGGATTTTCCTCCGTATCCCACATGGGATATATCGTGATTGGTATTGCCACGGCGGATGTTATCGGCCTTAATGGTGCGGTGGCCAATATGTTTGCGCACGGTATCATGACAGCCTTGTTCTTCTCCATGATCGGACACGTATACAATACGGCGCATACCCGTGACATCAAGGACTTGGGAGGCTTGGCGCACCAAATGCCAAAAGCGGCGGTCGGCTTTATGATTGCCGGCATGGCTTCTCTGGGATTGCCTGGCTTGCTGAGCTTTGTTGCTGAGTTTACGATTTTTACCGGTACATTTGCCACGTATCCGGTAGTTGCGGTGCTGGCGATTTCCGGCATCATTCTGACGGCGCTATATGTTTTGCGGGCGTTGGCAGACGTGCTGTTTGGTCCCAGACTAACGAAATGGGACGCTCTGCCGGACTTGAAAGCGCCGGAAATGGTTCCATTAGTGCTTCTTGCCGCTTTTCTCATCGGGTTCGGCATGTTCCCATCCTTATTGATGAATGTAATCAACAGCGGCATTGAACCGTTGACGCCGCTCCTCGTAAAGATCAAGACGGCGGCAACGCTTTGTGGGGGGCTGTGATTATGAATTTCAGCGTATTGATACTTGAAATAAGCGTAGCCATACTGGCATTACTATTACTGGTGATCGACCTAAGCATGGAAGAAGATCAACCCCGCCGCAACATCGGATATCTGGCCGCCTGCGGATTGGCTGTGATTTTTTTCTTTTCCTTCACCCGATACGGGATTAACGCGACGTTTTGGCATGGAATGTTCAGCCTGGACGATTACGCCGTATTTTTCAAACAAGCTTTTCTAATCGGAGCCATCTTGGTGATTCTATTTTCTCTGGACACTGTGGATCGATTACCGCATTCCCGTGCGGAGTTTTACGCACTGTTGCTGTTCGCCGTTGTTGGGATGATGGTGCTATCTTCAGCCAATGATTTGATCACTTTGTATGTAGGGATTGAGCTGATGACCTTCAGCTTCTTCATTCTTGTGGGATATGTGTTGTCGGACACCCGTTCCACAGAAGCAGCTATCAAGTACTTGGTACTGGCCTCGGCAGCTTCCGCTGTAATGCTCTACGGCATGAGTCTTATCTATGGCCTGTCAGGCCAGATGGGTTATGCCGCCATTGCTACGGGATTGACGGCATCGCCTGCCTTATTGGTTGGCGGGGCTCTGTTGCTGTCCGGCTTTGCTTTCAAAATTGCCGCTCCGCCCTTTCATATGTGGGCGCCGGATGTTTATGAAGGAGCGCCGGTGCCTGTCACCGCTATGTTGGCGATGGGATCAAAAGCGGCTGGTTTTGCGGCCATGATCCGGGTCTTCACGAACGTTTTCCCGGCGACAGGCTATCCATGGGCGCTGTTGGCACTGCTACTCTCCGGCGCTTCCATGTTGGTGGGCAATATCGTCGCGATTCCACAGACTAATATAAAGCGCATGTTGGCCTACTCTTCTATTGCCCAGGCCGGCTATATCATGACGGGATTGGTGGCGGGCACTGCCGCTGGCGTGAAGGGCATGATGTTCTACTTGATGATCTATGTCTTTGCTAATGTTGGCGCATTCGGCGTCGTGGCTGCGGTGAGCAAACACCGTAACGGCGAAAACATAACGGATCTGGCGGGACTGGCTCGCCAGGCTCCGATGCTGGCGGTGGCGATGACGGTGTCGTTGCTGTCTATGGCCGGCATTCCGCCGTTGGCTGGATTCATGGGTAAATTCTTCCTCTTCTCCGCGGTCATTGATGCCGGATACCTCAGTATTGCAGTACTCGGTTTCGTGCTCTCGATGGTGTCGGTGTATTACTATCTCAACGTAGTGAAGTCGATGTACCTGGCTGAACCAATTGATGATCGTCCCTTTGAGGCGGGGTTATCGCTGAAGTTCACAGTGCTTTTTGCCATGGTGGCTACTGTGGCGATGGGCGTTTACCCGGGACCATTATCACACTTGGCGGAAGTGGCTGCAAAGAC